>NZ_PJDK01000013.1:0-88818 GCF_002837615.1 Klebsiella sp. X1-16S-Nf21 | reverse complement strand
GCAGCGGGTGACCGTCGAGGGTCGCGCTGCCGCTGTCAGCCTGATAGACGCCGGCGAGGATTTTAATCAGCGTCGATTTACCGGCGCCGTTCTCGCCAATCAGGCCATGAATTTCCCCCGGATTGAGGCGCAGGGTGACTGAATTAAGCGCCGTAACGCTGGCAAAACGTTTGCCGATCTGGTCCATGACCAGACCCGCGGCGGGGCGCTCCCCGCCAGGGTGTTGATTTATCACTGCAGTTCGCCGTATCCCAACTGTTTATACACCGCTTTCGCCTCCTGCGGACCTTTCACCGGTATCACCGGGATAAAGGTTTGCACCGGCAGTTTCTGACCGGCAAAGTAGCGGGCCACGTTGTCGGCGGAGGTCTGGCCAATCAGATGCGGCTGCTGCGCGACGTTAGCCACAAACGGACTGCCGGGCTCTGCCATGATCTCCAGCGTCTCCGGACCGGCGTCGATGGCCGTCACTTTCACGTCCTTATCACGGCCGGTCTCTTCCAGTGCCTGGACGATACCGATGGCCGGTTGATCCCAGCAGGCGACATGGATGGCGTCCAGTTTGCCTTTCGGATACTGGCTGAGTAATTCGAGGGTTTTCTTCCGCGCGTCTTCCGGCGAGTTGGCGAACTGTTCCGCGAGCTCAGGCTGGATAATATGAATATCCGGATAATCCTTAAGGACATATTTCCACTGATCGTAGCGAATTCCGCAAATACGCAGCGCGCTGGAGAACGCGTTAAATACGGCGACGTTGCCTTTGCCGCCTAATTCATCCGCCATGTAGCGGCCGATGGTCGAGCCTAAGGTGTAGTTATCGGAGGTGGTATTGTTGACCGAATATTGAGAAACATGATCCACGGTAAATACCGGGATACCAGCATCACGCAATGCTTTAAATTTTGGTTCGACGGCGCTGTCGCCGAGAATACTAATTACCGCGTCCACCTTGCGTGACAGTAAAATATCGTGATTATTGGCATGCACCTGATTATCGCGACCGCCATCAACGCCAATGACTTTGCCCCCCAATTTCTCCACTTCCTCTGTCGCACCCTTAAAGGCCTCGCGATCCCAGAAATGCTGAGTGCCGACAACGGCAACGCCAATGGTTTTTCCCTGTAAGGAGAGGGCGTCTGCGGCAGTGACGCTCAGCGAGGCAAGGGAAAGCAGTCCCAGCGCGGCAGGCAATAATTTTCTCTTCTGCGACATTGTTATTATGATCCTGTGATGAAGGTGGTTGCGGACCGGTAGCATGACAAGAAGCACCTCGCCACCTCAAATACAAAATAAGTCTAAGTTATGTCGGGAATGTTATATCGCAGAAACGCCAGAGAAAAATGTTATTTTGCCATCGGGAACCTGAAAATATTTCATGATGCAAAATATACCTTTTTATTTTGTGGTTTTATTTTTGACTTATTCCGTGTTTATTTAACGGATAAAGACGGCTTTCTGTTTATAGTAATGGCGTGGAGAAATACGGCCCTTGCAGGGGAATGCAGGTGATTGCGCGGGCTAATACTTTTTTTAGCAGCGTAATGTCTGGCTGGGACGGGGATATTTCCGTCATTTCCTCGATTTATTTTAACGAGTTTTTTGGCTGAGAAGAACGCGAGTGCTATGAAGAAACAGCATAATTATACGGTGATGCACTGGGGAACGTGGCAGGTGGAGAGCCGCGAGGGCGATATCGTGGCGGTTAATCCGGTGCCCTGGGATAAAAATCCGTCACGCATTGGTCAGTCGCTCCCCGACGCGGTGACCAGCCAAACGCGCATTCGCCGTCCGGCGGTGCGCGCCGGCTATCTTCAGCAGGGCCCAGCGTCACGAGAAGGGCGAGGCAAGGAGCCCTTTGTTGAAGTCAGTTGGGAGGTGGCGCTCGACCTGCTGGCTCGCGAGCTGCGCTCGGTCAAGGCGCGCTGCGGCAATGAGGCGATTTACGGCGGCTCCTACGGCTGGGCCAGCGCTGGACGCTTTCACCATGCGCAGAGCCAGCTGCACCGGTTTCTCAAGGGATTTGGCGGGTACACCGCCAGCACCAATACCTATAGCAGCGCCGCGGGCGAGCGCATTCTGCCGCATATTCTCGGGCCGTTGAGCCCGCTGCACCGTCAGCATACCCATTTTTCCGAGCTGGCGCGGGAGTGCCAGCTGTTTGTCGCGATTGGCGGTCTGCCGCTGCGCAATGCCCAGGTCAACGGCGGCGGCGCCAATGACCATATGCTGCCGTACTGGCTGGATAAGATGCAGGCCAACGGCACCCGATTTATCAATATCAGTCCGGTGCGCAATGACCTCAGCGCGGTGCCCGACGCCGAGTGGCTGGCCATTCGGCCGGGCACCGATACCGCACTGCTGCTGGCGCTGAGCTATGTACTGATCGCTGAGTCTCTCTACGACCAGGCGTTTGTTGCCAGCCATACCGTCGGGTTTGCCCCCTATCGCGCTTATCTGTTGGGCGAGCACGACGGCGTAGCGAAAACCCCGGCGTGGGCGGCGGCGATTACCGGCCTGGACGCCCAGCGCATCGCCGACCTGGCGCGGGAGATGGCCCGCCACCGGACGATGGTGAATATCTCCTGGTCTATCCAGCGCGCCCGTCAGGGAGAGCAAGCCTACTGGGCGACGGTGGCCCTGACCGCGCTGCTGGGACAGATCGGCACGCCGGGCGGCGGCCTCGGGTTTGGCTACGCCTGCACTAACCTGGCGGGCGCGGTGCGAAAAGCGTTTTCCGGCCCGCGCTTACCCGCCGGGGAGAATGCGGTGGATAGCGTTATCCCGGTGGCGCGGCTGTCCGATATGCTGCTGCACCCGGGAGAAGCCTATGAGTTCGACGGTCAGCAGCTGCGCTATCCCGACATCCGTCTGGTTTACTGGGCGGGAGGCAATGCGTTTCATCATCATCAGGATATCAACCGACTGTGCGAGGCCTGGCGCCGTCCGGAGACGGTGGTGGTGCATGAGCAGTACTGGACCGCGCAGGCTAAATTCTCCGATATTGTCCTGCCAGCCACCACCTCGCTGGAGCGAGAGGATATCGGCAGCGGCGGTCACGACGGGTTTATGATCGCCATGAGCGCGCAGATCCCGCCGGTGGGCGAAGCGCGTGACGATTACGCCATTTTCCACGATCTGGCCGCTCGGCTGGGCTTCGGAGAACAGTTCAGCGAGGGGCGGGACGCCGGGCAGTGGCTGCGTCATCTCTATGAGGAGTCAAGACCGCGGGCGCAGGAGGAGGGTATTGCGCTGCCCTCGTTCGAGGACTTCTGGCAGCAAGGGGTGCTGGAGTACAGCGCGCCGGAGCGGCCGCAGATCTTTCTCGCCGATTTTCGCGCCGATCCGCAGCGCTATCCGCTCTCCACGCCCTCCGGCAAGATTGAACTCTTTTCCGCCACCGTCGCCGGGTTTGGCTATCGTGAATGCCCTGGCCATCCGTGGTGGGATGAACAGGAGGCCGCCCGGCAGCGGCAGGAGGCGGCGCGGTGGCCGCTTCATCTGCTCTCCAGCCAGCCGCGTGCCCGCCTGCACAGTCAGTACGACCACGGCAGCGTCAGCCGGGCGACGAAAATTCAGGGACGCGAGCCGCTGTGGATGCATCCGAGCGATGCGCAGGCAAGAGACATCCGCGAAGGCAGCGTGGTGAAGGTCTATAACGACCGCGGGGCGATTCTGGCGGGCGTGCACCTGAGCGAGCAGATTTTGCCCGGCGTGGTACAGATGTCCACCGGCGCCTGGTATGACCCGCTGGATCCCAATGAAAAAGGAACGCTCGATAAGCACGGTAATCCCAACGTGTTAACCGAGGATCGCGGCAGTTCGCGCCTGGGGCAGGGCTGTAGCGCCCAGAGCTGTTGGGTGGAGATCGCCCCGTGGCGTGAGGCACTGCCGCCGATCACCGCCTTTGATCCGCCGAGGTTTATTGAGGTTTAGGCGTTGGCGCTCGCCGGCGGCGGGGCGGGTAGTCCGGAGGAGGCGCGGTATGCGCCGCCTCCGGCAAAGCCCGCGCCTGGCGGTTTAAGACTGACGACAGTTTGACGTTACGCCAGCCGCGGGTAGGCGCTGGCGATATCGTCACCGGTAAACTGGGCGATCCAGCCTTCCGGGTTATCAAAAATGCGAATGGCGGTGAAGTTCGGTTCTGAACCCATATCAAACCAGTGCGGGGTGTGGGCGGGAACCGAAATCAGATCGTTCTTTTCGCACAGTACCTGGAACACCTCGTCGCCAATATGCAGGCAGAACAGGCCGGCGCCCTCGACAAAAAACCGCACCTCGTCTTCGCCATGGGTGTGCTCGTTGAGGAATTTTTCCCGCAGCGCCTCTTTTTGCGGGTTATCGGCGCGCAGGCTGATGACGTCCCAGCTCTGGTAGCCCTTTTCGGCGACCAGTTTATCAATCGCATGCTGATAGGCGGCAATCACCGTTTCCGGGCTGGGATTTGCGCCGAGGTCGCGGTCGGCCTGCCAGCGCTCGAAGCGGACGCCTTTGGCGTTCAGTTGATCCTGAATCGCTTTGGCGTCGGTGCTGTGCCAGAGCGGTGTTTGCGGATCGGTCACGGAAAAAAGAGTTAATGCGCTCATGCTGGGATCTGCTCCGGATGAATGTCGTCAAAACGCTGAACCTGAGGATGGTGGCTCGCCGGGTCGCGGTCGCCGCGTACCAGTTGGATCGTTCGCAAACCTGCAGCCTCGGCGGCGTCGAGCTCCTGATGGATATCCGACAGGAACAGGATGGTGCCAGGGGCATGGCCCAGGTGTTCAGCAATGTTACGGTAGGACTGCACCTCGCGTTTGGCGCCTACCAGGGTATCGAAATAGCCCGTGAACAGATGAGTAATATCACCTTCATCGCTGTAGCCAAATAACAATTTCTGCGCGGCAACGGAGCCTGAGGAATATACATACAGATCAATGCCCTGCGCTTTCCATTTCTCCAGCGCCGGCAGTACGTCCGGATAGAGATGGCCGGTAAAGTCGCCGTTGAGATAGCCGTCACGCCAGATGATCCCCTGCAGCGCCTTTAGCGCCGTGGATTTACGGTCTTCGTCCATAAAGGCGAAGAGGGTAGTGATAAGGTCGGCGGTGCTGGCGGCCGGGGCGTCTGTCTCGCGGCGCAGGTTGTCGAGAATGGTTTTGACGGGCTCAGCGTACTGCTGAGCGGTCACAAAGCCGGCCAGTCGTTCGCGGGCGTAGGGGAACAGCACGTTATGCACGAAGCGGATATCGCTGGTGGTGCCTTCTATGTCGGTCACGATGGCGCGGATCATGGTTTCTCCAGAGTGGCGTGGCGCGGAATAACATTAGCATTTAGACGTCTAAGCGTCTTGATTGCCAAATATTAACATCGTGTTATAGTGGCTTCAACAACAGCATTACAATCGGTATAAAAAGAATGAGCAATAACCCTTTGATTCCAGAGAGTAAACTTCCTGCGCTCGGCACAACGATTTTTACCCAGATGAGCGCCCTGGCCCAGCAGCATCAGGCCATCAACCTGTCACAGGGCTTTCCCGATTTCGACGGCCCGCGCTATCTTCAGGAGCGTCTGGCCTACCATGTGGCGCAGGGGGCGAATCAGTACGCCCCGATGACCGGCGTGCCGGCGCTGCGCGAGGCGATCGCCGGGAAGACAGCGGAGCTGTATGATTACCTGCCCGACGTCAATAGCGATATCACGGTCACCGCCGGCGCGACGGAGGCCCTGTACGCGGCGATCACCGCCCTGGTGCGCCGCGGCGACGAGGTGGTCTGTTTCGATCCCAGCTATGACAGCTATGCCCCCGCGGTGGCGCTGGCCGGCGGCGAATTACGCCGTATTGCGCTGCAGCCGCCGCATTTTCGCGTCGACTGGCAGCAGTTTGCTGCGGCGCTGAGCGATAAAACCCGTCTGGTGATCCTCAATACCCCGCACAATCCATCAGCCACCGTCTGGCAGCGTGAAGATTTCGCTGCCCTGTGGCAGGCTATTGCCGAACGCGAGATCTATGTCCTCAGCGATGAGGTCTATGAGCACATCTGCTTTGCCGAGGGCGGCCACGCCAGCGTGCTGGCGCATCCCCAGCTTCGCGAGCGGGCGGTGGCGGTCTCCTCGTTTGGCAAAACGTTTCATATGACCGGCTGGAAGGTCGGCTACTGCGTAGCCCCGGCGGCCATCAGCGCCGAACTGCGCAAGGTGCATCAGTATCTGACCTTCTCGGTGAATACTCCGGCGCAGCTGGCGATCGCCGACATGCTGCGCGAAGCGCCTGAGCACTATCGTGAGCTGCCGGCGTTTTATCGGGAACGCCGCGATCTGTTTATTGAAGCGCTGCGCCCAAGCCGGCTGGAACTTCTGCCCTGTGAAGGGACCTATTTCCTGCTGGCGGACTACAGCGCCATTTCCGATCTTGACGACGTCAGCTTCTGCCGCTGGCTGACGACCGAAGTCGGGGTGGCGGCGATCCCGCTCTCCGTCTTCTGCGCCGATCCGTTCCCGCACAAGCTGATCCGCTTATGCTTTGCCAAACAGCCGGCGACTCTGTTGGCTGCGGCGACGCGTTTGTGCCAGCTGTAGTCACTTAATCGTCCACGCCTGGGAGAACTGGCGGCCAGCGAACATCTCCGTGAGGCCGCTAATTTGCTTCAGGCGCAATACCTCATCGGCATCCATCCCCAGCTCTTTGCCGATTTTCTGTGGCGTCCAGCCAAGCTGGGTCAGCTCGCGGACAATCTCTGACATGGCGTGGATTTGGTGGCGCCCGCGCGCCCGGTTATGGCGTATGGTCGCTGCCATCAGCCCGTCACGCGAGGCGGCTTCACTCGTCAGGCAGGTCACTGGCAGATAACCTTTCAGCGTTTTTTTCAGCACCGCTTTGCTGCAGGCCAGCTCATGACGGTGAAAACCGTCGACAATCGTATACGACTGCGGGCTTTGCTGGATGACGACGACCGGCTGGGTAAAGCCGTCGGCTTCCAGCGACGTTTGCAGCAGGCGTTTTTCCGGTGGCGCCACGTTATTCGGATTGTAGTCGTTGGGGATGACCTGCTCCTGTTTTACCCACAGCACGCAGTCAACGGGCTGGGAGCGGAAGGGACTGCGCTGGTGGAGCACCTGACGAAACGCATTGATTGCCTCGATGCGCGCCTCGTCATCCAGCGTTTGCAGATAAGCGTCCAGCGCCTGCGTCAGTTGTTGTTGCATAATATCCCCCATTGTTGGCGATGTTTTTCCATGCGTTTACGGTAGCGCTGATAGTGGCTGCTTTTGGTCGGGCTAAACGAAAGCTGACGGCACCAGTAGTCGTTATTGAGCAGCACTTTGCAGACCCGCCGCCAGGACGGGATATCTTTGGTGCCAATGTCCGCAGGCTGGGTGTCCGGAATATCTTCCATGCCTTTTTTCTGATACCAACGCAGGTAGACGGCGATTTTGTTGCGGTAGTGCTCGGCAGTGGTTTCCGGCATGCTGTCGAGCAGGAACAGCGCATAGCTTTTCCATGTAAGGTGGTCGGGCTTGTCGATTTTTCGGTGGCCGTAAAATTGATTATCATGCCCGGCATAGACCCCGCCGCTGTGCGCGCCGCTCACCCGCTGACACATTGCGGCCCAGCGCTCGGGCTCCAGCACATGGTAGAGCCACAGTCCCTGGCGCTGCTCCGGACCGAACGGTTCGCAGATGCGCATATAGCGCGCGGCACCCCGGCCTGATACATCAGATCGTACAGAGGGTTATAAGACTGCCGGCTTTTGGCAAACCAGGTCCAGATGTCGGCCGTTTTCCAGTCATAGAGCGGGTAGATGTACCAGGCGTGGCCGCCCGGCGCCGAGGTGGTCCAGGGTTTATCATCGGCGAAGCGTTGTTTACGCTGCGAAGAGATGGCCATAAAGCGATTCAGTGACTCGTCGGCGCGAATGCCCACCAGCACGGCGGCGGGGCGCCGCTGTGAAAACCACTCGGCGAAGTGGCTGACAAAGGACTCAAAGCTCATCCCCGGTTGATAAAATGAAAAATAGCCCGGGTGGGTAATCGCCCAGGGCGGCGGCTGACGGACCCAGTCGGCCCCGGGCTCCCAGCATTGCCATTGCGGTTTATACTGCGTCAGCGCGTTTTGGGTGGTGAGCGGCAGGGCGACCCAGTAAAAGGTTTCGACAACATCCGCATACAGCGCACGCAGTTTTTCGCAGTGGGCGATGGTGCAGGAGAACTGCGCTTCCCAGTCAATAAACAACACACTGATTTTTTTACCCTGTAACCGCGCCGCCTGGGCGGTTAAATGCAGCATGACGGTGGAGTCTTTTCCACCCGAGAAAGAGACGCAAACGCGTGAAAAATTATCCAGCACCCACTGGATGCGCTGCTCAGTTGCCTGCAGCACCGATTCCGGTAAGGGATATTTAATAAACGACATGACCATTAATCCTTTAATAGTAGAGCTTCCCGTTTGTTCAGTATAAACGATGAGCGCTGCGAAATTAATGGTCGATCTGCATTCAAACAGAGTGTGAAAACAGGTGGGCAGTTACTCACTATTATTAAGTTGTGGGCGTGATATATCTCTGTCATTCATTAGAATGGAGATTAATTCAGATAGAAAATGATTTTGTGTAGATGATTGATGGTAGTTAATGTATATCGTGATCTCTGGAAAAAGTGCCTCTATATCGAGAGCGTGAAGTGGCATGGCCGGGGAAATAAAATCATATAAATAGGAGGGGATGAAGCCAATTAAGTCGGTTTTATTGATCATGTTAAGAATGGTCATAAAAGAGTCGCTGCGAAAGGCAATATTACCCGGATTTAACCATGGCGTGCTGCTTTGCTGGACGCGCTGAATGACAGGATCGTTGGTGATATAGTGGGTGAAAAATTCCTGTGCCAGCGCTTCAATCGACGTGAGTTGATCTCGCCGCGGATGGTCCGCCCGGCAAACCGCCAGCGTCTGCACCGTCTGATAGGGCTGACAGATCGTGGCGCGGTTGGTAATAGGCATTCGGGTGAACACCAGGTCCGCCTGGCGATACGCCAGCAGCTCCTCAGCCGATTCCGTGGTGGTCAGGTTATGGTGTTCAATCTGCAAATTGGCCTGATGACAGAGCTCATTAATCATAAAATGGCTATTCACTGAACAGAACAGCGGAGGGCCATATATCACGATACGTTTACGCAGTTCGGAGCGATTATTGAGATTGATGGTTTTTTCCAGCTGTTCGAGATTTTGTTGCAAATGATAATGAAGATTGACACAGGCGGTAGTGGGCGTCATCCCTTTCCCAACGCGAACAAATAACGGATCGTTTAACTGCTGGCGCAAACGCTGCAACGACTGGCTCACCGCTGACGGGGTGATAAATAACATGGCGGCTGCTTTGCTAATGCTCAAATGTTGATAGATACATTCAAAAATAACCAATAAATTCAAATCGAACTTTTTCAGATCGTAAAGATTTGCCATTAATGCAGTCCTGTGTATTATCAGCGCGGGTGGAAATATTCTTAGTGAGAATGTTGATTGGCTTAATATTTGCGGTGTGAATTTAATTACCGGACTATAACGTTAAGTTCTGCTTAATATATCTTATCGTCGTCAGGGGCGCCAGCGGTCGTTGTTATCTGGCGCCATTATGCAATGGGATTATTCTTGTTCGCCCATCATGATCTGCAGTTTTTCTTTATCCGGCAGGCCGACCACCTGCTGCAGCATATTATCCTTATTCATATAGTAAATGGCTGGCGTGACGTTGGCCCCCAGTTCGTCCATCAGTTGCTGATTAACGTTGAGCACTTTCATTTTCTCCGGCGGAATAGCCTGCGGGATCGTCAGGGCCATTTTTCCATTCGATTGCTCATAATCATGCCAGGTCTTCGCCGGATCCTTGGTGGCCAGAATCGCGGCGGCGGTGGCCGGGCTTTCGGGCTTGATCACCCCCACCAGCAGGGTGCGGATCTGCACTTTACCGGCTTCCACCCAGGGGCGGGACTGCTGCCAGAACTGTTTACAGTAGGGGCAGAAGGGATCGGCAAAGACATACAACACGATGGGGGCGTCCTTATTGCCATCCTGCAGCCAGTGGGCGCTGGCCATCTTCTTCCACATCTCCTGTCCTGCCGGCGTGTAGAGCTCTTTTTGAAACAACTGCTCGCTGAGGTTGTTGCCGTTCTCGTCATACATATAGCCGGAAATGGCATGTTTGCCGTCCGGCGTGAGGTAGATGGTGACCCCCATGTCCTGGTATTTGCCCAGCCAGCCTTTCATTCCCCCCGGCGCCTCAAAGGGTTTTATAATAGTAATGCCCTGTTTTTCAATCGCTTTTACCGGAGCGGGGAGCTCCTCCGCCTGGCTGCATAACGGAAAAAGGCTGAGCAAGAGAAGACGCTTTAACATGAATATTCCTTGTAAAATCAGCAGGAAAGGGCAAAACGATTGTCGAACCTATCACAGTCATAGGCAAGATCAGCAGAATGACGGATTGCCCTTTGCTGGCGTGGGTGATGTAATCCTGGATGCTGTTACATTAAGGTAATGTAGAGCGCAACACATAGCCAGTCTGACTGGCGCTGAACCTACCTTCGGGTATTTCAGGTAACGGGGCCGCCTGAAAGGGTGGCCTTTTTACTTTTGTCGCGGCAAATGATGCGAAAAACAGCGATCAGCGCTGAACGCGTCGACAGGTTCACAGAGTTGTCTTGTTCCGGTTGTTAGATAACGCTTATTGATTCGATAATGTAAACGCATTGGTCGGGTCAGGAAAAATTCGTTAACTTAGACCTCAACGAAAACACGGAGGAAGTATAGATGTCCTTAATTAACACCAAAATCAAACCGTTCAAAAACCAGGCATTCAAAAATGGTGAATTCATCGAAGTCACCGAGAAAGACACCGAAGGCCGCTGGAGCGTCTTCTTCTTCTATCCGGCTGACTTCACTTTCGTCTGCCCGACCGAACTGGGCGACGTGGCTGACCATTACGAAGAACTGCAGAAGCTGGGCGTAGACGTTTACTCTGTGTCTACCGATACCCACTTCACCCACAAAGCGTGGCACAGCAGCTCTGAAACCATCGCGAAAATCAAATACGCGATGATCGGCGACCCGACTGGCGCCCTGACCCGTAACTTCGACAACATGCGTGAAGATGAAGGTCTGGCTGACCGTGCCACCTTCGTGGTTGACCCACAGGGTATCATCCAGGCGATCGAAGTTACCGCTGAAGGTATCGGCCGTGATGCGTCTGACCTGCTGCGTAAAATCAAAGCGGCGCAGTACGTTGCTTCTCACCCAGGCGAAGTCTGCCCGGCTAAATGGAAAGAAGGCGAAGCGACACTGGCTCCGTCTCTGGACCTGGTCGGTAAGATTTAAGTCTGTTTGTGCCCGGCGGCGCTACGCTTGCACGGGCCTACAAGATTGTAGGCCGGGTAAACGGCGTGCCACCCGGCAATCAATGGGCGCTTTGGCGCCCATTTTATTCCAACACCATGATGCAAGCGCATTCAGGCCGCCTGGACGAGGCCGCTTGCATGATGATGTTTTAAGCCCAGGAGATAACAATGCTCGACACCAACATGAAAACCCAGCTCAAGGCCTACCTTGAGAAGCTGACCAAGCCTGTTGAGCTGATTGCCACGCTGGATGACAGCGCTAAATCGGCAGAAATCAAGGAACTGTTGGCTGAAATCGCTGAACTGTCAGACAAAGTCACCTTTAAAGAAGACAACACGCTCGCGGTACGTAAGCCATCATTCCTGATTACTAACCCTGGTTCCGACCAGGGCCCACGCTTTGCAGGCTCTCCGCTGGGCCACGAGTTTACCTCGCTGGTGCTGGCGCTGCTGTGGACCGGCGGTCATCCGTCGAAAGAGGCCCAGTCGCTGCTGGAGCAGATCCGCGATATTGATGGCGATTTCGAGTTCGAGACTTATTATTCACTCTCCTGTCATAACTGCCCGGATGTGGTGCAGGCCCTGAACCTGATGTCGGTGCTCAACCCGCGCATCAAGCACACGGCGATTGACGGTGGGACCTTCCAGAATGAAATTACCGATCGCAACGTCATGGGCGTTCCTGCGGTGTATCTGAATGGTCAGGAGTTTGGTCAGGGGCGAATGACGCTGACGGAAATTGTCGCCAAAGTGGATACCGGTGCGGAAAAACGCGCAGCGGAAGAGCTGAACCAACGTGACGCTTACGATGTGCTGATTGTCGGCTCCGGCCCGTCCGGTGCTGCCGCGGCGGTCTACTCTGCGCGTAAAGGTATTCGTACCGGCCTGATTGGCGAGCGCTTCGGCGGTCAGGTGCTGGATACCGTGGATATCGAAAACTATATTTCGGTGCCGAAAACCGAAGGCCAGAAACTGGCCGGCGCACTGAAAGCGCACGTCAGCGACTATAACGTCGATGTGATCGACTCCCAGAGCGCGACCAAACTGACGCCAGCGGCGACAGAGGGCGGCCTGCATCAGATTGAAACCGCCTCTGGCGCGGTGCTGAAGGCGCGTAGCGTCATCATTGCCACCGGGGCGAAATGGCGCAATATGAACGTACCGGGCGAAGATCAGTATCGCACCAAAGGCGTGACCTACTGCCCGCACTGCGACGGTCCACTGTTTAAGGGCAAACGCGTAGCGGTAATTGGCGGCGGGAACTCCGGGGTAGAAGCCGCTATCGACCTGGCGGGCGTCGTAGAGCATGTGACCCTGCTGGAGTTTGCTCCAGAGATGAAGGCCGACCAGGTGTTGCAGGATAAAGTCCGCAGCCTGAAGAATGTCGACATCATTCTTAATGCGCAGACCACGGAAGTGAAAGGCGATGGCAGCAAAGTCACCGGCCTGCAATATCGTGACCGGGTGAGCGGTGATGAGCATCATGTCGCGCTGGCGGGGATCTTCGTCCAGATTGGCCTGCTGCCTAACACCACCTGGCTGGAAGGCGCCGTTGAGCGCAACCGCATGGGTGAGATCATCATCGATGCGAAGTGCGAAACCAATGTCAAAGGCGTATTCGCCGCTGGCGACTGCACCACCGTGCCGTACAAGCAGATTATTATCGCGGCAGGGGAAGGGGCAAAAGCGTCGCTGAGCGCCTTCGACTACCTGATCCGCACGAAAACCGCATAACAAGTCAGACAATAAACCTGCATAACAAAGAGGCTACCCTGGGGTAGCCTCTTTTTTTCTATTTCGTCATATTTACCTGACGACCATCACCGGGATATGGGCATGGCGGATCACGCTTGAGGCATTGGATCCGAGCAGGTGGGTACTGATGGACGGGTTGCGCGAGCCAATCACCACGACATCGGCGTTAATTTCGCTGGCCAGCTCGTTGACCATATCGCGCACGCTGCCGAAACGGACATGCAGCTTGATACGTGAGGGGTCAATGCTGAAATGGCTGACCATCGTCTGCAGACGAGTTTCCGCCTCATGCTGCAGGTGTTCTTCAAACCGCCGCAGATCGGCGGTAAAGCGGCTCATGGTGAAGCTCGCAGAGCCGGGTAATACGTGGAGCAGATGGATCACCCCGTCCTGCTGGGCCAGAAACTCCGCATGCCGGACGGCTTTATCGCTCAGCGCCATCTCAAAGACATCAACGGGCATAATGATAGTCTTATACATATGCAATCCTCCTTGTTCATTTGCGTCTATATCAACATATTATATGCGTATATAGTGTCATTCAGGTCGCAAAACTGTCAGTCAGGCAGGTGCAAAGCGTAAAAAAAGGTTAGCGAGGAAGGAACAGCAGAAAGAGGATGTATGGACATCCTCTGAATAAAGCGCGAAACGCCTCAGGCAGCAGGGATTAGCGGTGGAATTCGCCAGCGGCTTCCGGCTGGTACAAGAGCTCCAGCACTTCCAGGTGTGTCGATGCACCGCCCGGCAGCTCCCAGTGAATGGTGCTGCCGACTTTCAGACCCAGCAGCGCGGCGCCCACCGGCGCGAGGACGGAGAGCTGGCTGGCGCTGTCAGTCACCTGAGACGGAAACACCAGCGTCCGCACGCGCTCTTCGCCGCTGGTTAAATCGCGGAATTTTACCTTACTGTTCATGGTGACGACGTCATGCGGCATCGCTTCCGGCGCCAGCATTTGCGCGCGGTCGAGCTCGTCATTCAGGGCATCGGCAACCGGTAAGTTGGCGAAAGCCGGCTGCTCCAGCAGCCTGTCGATACGTTCGGCATCCAGTTCGTTAATGATGATTGCGGGTCTGGTCATTGCATACTCCATGTTATCCAGGAACCTGTCCGTAAAAGAAAACCCTCGCCGAAAAGGGCAAGGGTTAAGGTCCTACCATCATACTGAGAGTTGCCGGTAGTTTGAAGTGATGAAACGCACATTCAGCGTGCAACGCCCCCCGGCGGGCGGCGTTTTCTGCTCAGCACGTCGCTTTGCGCTACTGACCGACCTTGTCCAGGATAAACTGGGTTCCACAGTTGCCCGGATGGGGTTGCGGCAGAAAGGCGGACGTGGCCAGCGGGGCGTTGATGGTGGCGGCGTTGAGGGAGATTTGCATCTCGGTCAGATAGGCCGGATTACCGTTACAGGTTAATTTAAACGCCTTCACGCTTTGCGGACCCCAGGCGCGGGCCACCGCGGCATCGAAGTCGGCGCGGCTGACGGTTTGACCATAATGCTTCGCGAGGAAATCGCCTACCGGGCTATGCTTAATTTCCCCATTCAGGCGCACCATGGTGCCAAAATAGCTATCGGGATCAAAGCCGAAGCAGACGCCATGTTTGGCGTATTCGTAGCGCTCCAGGCAGGAGGTGCCGCCCGAGCCCGGCATCACGTTATTGAGCTTATTGGCCATCTCCAGCGACAGCCCGGTTTCCGCCGCCTGGCATTTGCGGTTCGCTTTCACTTCCGGCATGTTGGGCACCGGGCGCGTGGCGCAGCCGTAGCGCATCCAGCGTCGTTCATCCACCCCGCGCGCGGCAATCGACTTTGGCAGCCCGGGCCACAGGCCGTGCACGGTCAGAAAGTCGGCTTTGTTCGCCGTGTCCTGCTGCAGGCGACACTCTTCCGGTTCGCTACGGTTGCGGTCAAGCATGCTCTGACAGAATCCGGTTTGCCAGGAGAGGGCAAGAACGTAGCGGTCAAAATCAGCGTATCGCGTCGCGGTGAGCGGTTCAGCGCCGGCCTGAGTGGCGGTGAGCACAAGGGCAAGCGCGGCGAAATCCTTCCTGAACATGTTTATTCCTGATTGTGGATGGCAAAAGATAACGGGGAGTTATTAAAGCATAAAAAAGGCGCCCGCTGGCGCCTTTTCGCGTGGTTAGACCATTAGTGGACTGCGCTGCCGGGCACCAGAATCTCAGTGGCGATAATCACCACCAGCAGGCCAACCATCACCGGCACGGAGGTACGTTTGACCACTTCGAACGGCGAAATTTTTGCCATCCCGGCAACGGCGACCACCACCCCGGAGACCGGCGATATCGTGCGGCCGAGGTTAGAGGCCTGCAGCATCGGAATCGACAGATAAGCCGGATTGATGCCGGAAGAGTGCGCCAGCTTGGGGATCATCTCAACGAAGGCGTAGAACGGGGCATTACCGGAACCGGTGGTCATTGCCGCCAGCATGGTCAGGATCACCAGCACCAGCATCAGAATAATACTGGCCGAGCCGAAGGAGGTGGCGATGGAGATCAGCCCATTGATAAAGCCGATGGTGCTTAGCCCCTGGGCGAAGACGCCGGCGGCGACCAGCAGCATCACTACGCCGGCGAAGGCGTCAGCCATCCCGCGGTAGGCGACTTCCAGCCCGCTGAAGACGTTTTTGGTGTTAAACCCGCGCAGGAACTCAAGGATCGCCGCCAGCAGCATGCAGCCGACGAGGATGGTGATAATGTGCAGTTCCGGTCCCCATTTACCATCAAAGATCAGCACGCCGATGATCGGGGTAAACGGCAGAATGGCGTACAGCGCCGGGGCGGTGGTGGTGATGTCGTTGACATCCAGCATTTCGTGGGAAATGTTCTCTTTTTTATCCAGGTAACGCTGCCAGAAGAAATGGGCGATTGCCATGCAGATAATGGCCGCGATGGAGATGGGCAGCGTGGTCTTGAAGGCAAAGTCGATCAGCGGCATTTCTGCGGCTTTAGCCGCCAGTACAACATCGCCAGAGGTAGGCGAGAGGATAATGGCCGCCGGTGAAGCGCAGATGGCTGCCGCCGCCCCGCGACTGATACCGACGTTCACCATCACCGGGAACAGCGTCGCCATCAGCAGCACGCCAAGGCCGGTCGCAGAGGAGACCGCCAGCGACATCAGGCAGGCGACAAAGTAGGCGGCAATCATCAGCAGATAGGGCGAATTAATATAGCGCAGCGGCTTTGATGCTAATTTCACCACCATATCATTGGCGCCAATATGGGTCATGTAGGTGGCGAAGCCGCACAGCATCATAATCATCATACCCAGATCGCCACCGCGGCTCATGAGTAGAATCTTAATGTATTCAATAATATCGGTGGCAGAATAACCGGTGCTGTCGGTATTGCCCGGCAAGACTTTATGCCCCAGCAGGGCGCTGACGATCAATAAGATTAAGCCCCCGACGAACAGCACCCCGGTGGCCGAGTAGCCCTTAATGATATAGCGGGCGACGCCCACAATGACCACAATCCCGATCAGGATCTCAACAAACGTCAGCATTTATTACCCCTAAGCCCAAAGAATATGTAGATAAAAAGCGTCATGCCAAATTTTAATGTGCGAATGTGCCGAAAAAACGGACAAAACTCGCTGATGCAAATCAATAAAGCGATAAGAACTACGCGTCACCCGTCTCGCCTGGATATAATCACCAGATGGATAGTTAAAAGGTTCTGATGGTCACCGGGCAAAAATCAGGAGTTTGCCTTATTTCGTTCAACCTGTATTGAGACTATCTTTGCTATTTTAGGCGGCTTTTAAATGAAAGTGGTAATGGAAAAGTGTTGATGTTACGTCGTTTTTCTCTGTTTTCTCTTGGTTTTTTTGGATGGTTGTTGGTATCCGTAAACGCCAGCGCGTCGTTTTCATCGACCCTCAGCGAAGGTTACCAGACCTTAAGTAATAACGTCGCGCAGACCTGGAATGAGCCGGAGCACTATGACTTGTACGTTCCAGCCATTACCTGGCACGCGCGGTTTGCCTATGATAAGGAAAAGACGGATAAGTATAACGAACGCCCCTGGGGCGCGGGTTTTGGCGTCTCGCGCTGGGATGAGAAGGGAAACTGGCACGGTCTGTACCTGATGGCGTTTAAAGATTCTTTCAATAAATGGGAGCCTATCGGCGGCTACGGCTGGGAGAAAACCTGGCGCCCGCTGACCGACCAGAACTTCCACCTTGGACTCGGCTATACCCTTGGCGTGACGGCGCGCGATAACTGGGACTACATCCCCATTCCGGTGATCTTACCATTGGCGTCAATAGGTTACGGTCCGGCGACTTTCCAGATGACCTATATTCCCGGCACCTACAATAACGGTAACGTTTACTTCGCCTGGGCTCGTATACAGTTTTAATTCGCTAAGTCTTAGCAATAAATGAGATAAGCGGTGTGTCTTGTGGAAAAACAAGGACTAAAGCGTTACCCACTAAAAAAGATAGCGACTTTTATCACTTTTTAGCAAAGTTGCACTGGACAAAAGGTACCACAATTGGTGTACTGATACTCGACACAGCATTAGTGTCGATTTTTCATATAAAGGTAATTTTGATGTCTAAGATTAAAGGTAACGTTAAGTGGTTTAATGAGTCCAAAGGATTCGGTTTCATTACTCCGGAAGATGGCAGCAAAGATGTATTCGTACACTTCTCTGCAATCCAGTCCAACGGTTTCAAAACTCTGGCTGAAGGTCAGCGTGTAGAGTTCGAAATCACTAACGGTGCCAAAGGCCCTTCTGCTGCAAACGTAATGGCTATCTAACCAACACGTCAGTAGAATATAAAAACCCGCTTAACGCGGGTTTTTTTTTGCCTGTTTTTCAGATCGTTAACGGCTGGCGGCCTGCGAGAAAAGCCAGAAGGCGACGGCCGTCATGGCAAACGAACCCAGCAAATTCACCATCACGTTGAGGAGTGCCCAGCTCACCCGCCCCTGCTGCAGGAGAAAGACCACTTCCGCCGAGAAGGTGGAGAAGGTGGTCAACCCGCCGCAGAACCCGGTGGTGATCAGGAGCTTCCACATCGGGTCAATATCCGTCAGACGGTTAAACCACGCCAGCCCGGCACCAATCACAAAGGCGCCTACCAGGTTGGCCGTCAATGTCCCAATCGGGATAGCATGATGCACAGGGTTGAGCTTCATGCCGAGCCACCAGCGCAATACGCTGCCGGTGCCACCGCCAATAAAAACGGCGCAAAGAAGTTGAAACACGGTTGTTTCCTGCTATTTGATATAAGAGAACCTCAAGTGTAGCGCGCGACGGGCGCGATTGGCTATTCATAACCTGACCGGAGAAAAACATGCGGGTAGCGGCAGGACAATTTGCCGTCACGCCAGTATGGCGGACGAATGCGCAGACCTGTGTGACGATGATGCAACAGGCTGCGCGTGAAGGGGCGGCGCTGCTGGTGCTGCCAGAGGCGTTACTGGCGCGAGATGACAACGACCCGGATATGTCAGTGAAATCGGCTCAGCCGCTGGATGGGGCGTTTTTGCAGTTGCTGCTGGCTGAGAGCGGGCGTAACCGTTTGACCACGGTCCTGACGCTGCATGTGCCGTCGGCAGAAGGCCGTGCGACCAATACGCTGGTGGTCTTGCGGGATGGCGAAGTAATAGCCCATTATCACAAACTGCATTTATACGACGCCTTCGCAATGCAGGAGTCGCGGCGGGTGGATCCTGGCCAGCAGATCCCGCCGGTAATTGAAGTGGCGGGGTTACGCGTTGGCCTGATGACCTGCTACGATCTTCGCTTCCCGGAACTGGCCCTATCGCTGGCGCTGAACGGAGCTGAGCTGCTGGTACTGCCCACCGCATGGGTGAGAGGGCCACAGAAAGAGCACCACTGGGCGACGCTGTTGGCGGCGCGCGCGCTCGATACGACCTGCTATATCGTGGCGGCAGGCGAATGCGGGACGCGGAATATTGGTCAGAGCCGCATTGTTGACCCGCTGGGAACGACGCTGGCGGGGGCCGGGAGCGAACCGCAGCTGATCTTTGCCGATGTCTCCGCCGAGCACCTTGCGCGGGTTCGCGAGCGTTTGCCGGTACTGCAGAACCGACGATTTGCGCCACCGCAATTATTGTGATGTTTTTTTAAACAGGGCTTGATTCACCTTGTTACAGATTGCTATTGTGTCCGCGCGTCAAATACCCGTATTGTTTATCCTAATAATTCGCTGTGCACGTCAGGACGGACACCCCTGCGCTAACTCCTTCAGGGGGAAGGCTCTGGGCCGAATCACGCAGCCCACGCACAGGTGGATTACAATATGACGGATAAATGCGTGTATGATGGCGTATTCGCAGCTTGTATAGAGAAGAAGGTTAGCTATGGGTGAGATTAGTATTACCAAACTGCTGGTAGTCGCAGCACTGATTATCTTAGTGTTTGGTACCAAGAAATTACGTACGCTGGGCGGCGACCTGGGTTCGGCTATCAAGGGCTTTAAAAAGGCCATGAACGAGGATGACGATAGCGCGAAGAAAGCCACCGTGGAAGAAGAAGCGCCGGCGCAGAAGATCTCTCATAAAGAGTAATTGATCCGATGCGTCCCCCCGGAGGGATGCTGGCGGAACGGCGAAGAGGCCGCGACGAATATCGTTGCGGCCTTTGTCGTTTTTGGCGATGCCGCGCAGAAAAGATGCAACGAACTGTTACGAAAACGCGAAGCAGAGGAAGCAGAGGAAGCGGAGAGGGGCCGCTGCGGCGAAAAGGCGCGCAGCGGCAGAAGCGGCAGTTACTTCACTTCCATTCCTTTAGCCTGCAGGTCGGCATGATAGGAAGAGCGAACGAAGGGACCACAGGCGGCGTGGGTGAAGCCCATCGCCATCGCTTCCGCTTTCATCTCTTCGAACTCTTCCGGGCTGACGTAGCGCTGTACTGGCAGGTGGTGACGGCTCGGCTGCAGATACTGGCCTAACGTCAGCATGGTGACGCCATGGCGACGCAGGTCACGCATGACTTCGATGATCTCGTCGTTGGTTTCGCCCAGACCGACCATCAGGCCAGATTTCGTCGGGATCTCCGGATGCGCTTCTTTAAAACGCTCCAGCAGCTTCAGCGACCAGTTGTAATCCGCGCCCGGACGCACCTGACGATAGAGACGAGGTACGTTTTCGAGGTTATGGTTGAAGACATCCGGCGGGGTTACCGTCAGAATATCAAGCGCGCGATCCATGCGGCCGCGGAAATCCGGAACCAGCGTTTCGATCTTAATCGACGGGTTTTTCTCGCGAATGGCGCTGATGCAGTCGGCAAAATGCTGTGCGCCGCCATCACGCAGGTCGTCACGGTCCACTGAAGTGACCACGACGTAGCGCAGACCCATATCAGCGATGGTTTGCGCCAGCTTCTGTGGTTCGTTCGCATCTGGTGCAACCGGGCGCCCGTGCGCGACATCGCAGAACGGGCAGCGACGGGTACAGATCGCGCCGAGGATCATAAAGGTCGCGGTACCGTGGTTGAAGCATTCTGCAAGGTTCGGGCAGGAGGCTTCTTCACACACGGAGTGCAGGCCGTTCTTACGCATCGCTGCTTTGATACCCTGGATACGGGACGAATCTGCCGGAAGTTTGATTTTCATCCATTCCGGTTTTCTGAGCAGAGCTTCACGCTCAGTTGCCACGTTTTTCACCGGGATAAGGGCCATTTTATCGGCGTCGCGGTACTTAACACCGCGTTCCATCACAATGGGTTTACTCATAGCGTGCGTGTTCCAGTTGCGAGTCACGAAGGAAAGCGAATTAATTCAATGAAATGTTGCAATTATCAACTATTTTTGAATCAAGAGCAGGCAGTATACCATTGAAAAGGGGCAGAAAGCAGCCTGCCTGCCTCGCAAATTGTAAAATAGTTGTTGTTTTATCCTTTTTCTTTCCGTGCGCTACGCCTTAAACGCCTGGATTACCGTCTCGATAATTTCTTTCAGCAATGGCTCCTTCCCGCTTTGCTTATTGTAGTGCAGCGCAACATTAATTTTTTCGTCCTGCAGGGAGTGAAAATCCAGGGTTTGCAGTGGCCAAAGCCGGGATACCATGGCGAACAGGCGCTCGGTGGTCAGCCCCAGCATGTCGCTCTCGGCGATCATGGCTGCCTGGGTCAGCAGGTTAAAGGTGCTGAATCCGCAGCGTCGTTCGCCCATCTCTTCCTGCAGGCGGCGGTGAAGGGTGGGGTAGCGCTGGCCTTCCGGAAGCAGCAGCGCAAATTCATACTGAGCGAGATGGGCTTCATCCTGTGGGCCATGCAGCGCGGGGTGCTCGGCACGGCAGTACATCCGTACCCGATCCTGGTACAGCACATGATGGCTTATCGCCTGGCCGCTGTGCAGATGAGTGTCAATTAACAGATCCACCTGGCGCTGGTCGAGCTGCCGCGCGGCGTCGGTGATGGCGATGTTGTGCAACAGGATCTGCGGAAAGGCCGGTTTTAGCGCACTGGCCACGATGGGTATCAGTAGCGCCCCCATGCCTGGCGTGGTGGCGATAGTGATCACCCGCTGCTGGTGGGGGCTACCGGCGATATCCAGCGCACTGAGGAAAGCCTCCATACCCCGGCTGATGTACTGATGAAGATGGGTAGCATACGCGGTGGGCATCACACCTTGCCCCTTGCGGATAAACAGCGGGTCAGGAAAAAGCGCCCGCAGTTTGTTAATCGACTGGCTAATAGCCGATGGCGTGATATTCAGTATCTTAGCGGCGTTGACGATGCCTTTATGGACGTAAACGGCTTCGAAGATGGTTAACAGGTTGAGGTCAATATTGCGCAGGATGCGAAACATCTGGCGGTCATAACGTTCATCCTGTCGTTCAGGGGATTCTGACGGAGACGTATTCTCTGGCACGCGATGAGTCCGGTTGGGAATGATAGGGCAAGTATAGCGGCACACCACATCCCGTACGTGACAATTGATTGCAAAAATAATGTGTTAATCGTTTAGCGCCCCGCCGCCTGCGGGGCGCTGATCTACCGTTTACTGCTGGGGGAGATATTCGTGCGGGGGATGGTTCAGCAGCGCCAGCAGATTGGCGACCAGCCGCGGGGCGACCGTCTCTGGAGTCACCTCTGGCTGCCACTGGCGCATTTGCGTCATCTCCATGCCGGCATAGCCGCAGGGATTGATGCGCAGAAATGGCGCGAGATCCATCGCGATATTGAGCGCCAGACCGTGGAAAGAGCACCCTTTGCGGATCCGCAGTCCCAGTGAGCAGATTTTGCGATCGCCGACGTAGACCCCTGGGGCATCGGCGCGGGGATGCGATTCGATGCCATACTCGGCCAGGGTATTAACGACCGTTTGCTCCAGCAGCGTCACCAGCTCGCGCACACCCAGCTTGCGGCGTTTAAGGTTCAACAGAACATACATTACCTGCTGTCCTGGACCGTGATAGGTCACCTGGCCGCCGCGATCGCTCTGGATCACCGGAATATCGCCGGGCACCAGCACGTGTTCCGCTTTGCCTGCCTGGCCCTGAGTGAAGACCGGGTGATGTTCCACCAGCCAGATCTCGTCGAGGGTGTCTTCATCGCGGGCGTCGGTGAATTCATGCATCGCCTGCGAGATGGGTTCGTATGGTTGCAGGCCAAGCTGCCGGATAAGAATTTTATTGTGCTGCAAAACAACATCTCCGCCGGGAAGAGAGGACTCAGGGCGGGGAGTATATCACAGCAGGGCGGAAGGGGATGAAAGGACCCGGCACGGCGGCCGGGTCGGGGAAAAGGTTACAGCACCATCCGTACGATATCGATATTGCCTAACTCTTCGTACAGCGTTTCCACCTGCTCAATGTGGGTGGCGTTGATGGTGATGGAGACCGAGTGGTAGTTACCTTTGCTGCTCGGTTTTACTGACGGCGAGTAATCACCAGGCGCATGGCGCTGTACCACTTCC
This sequence comes from Klebsiella sp. X1-16S-Nf21, assembly GCF_002837615.1. NCBI lineage: Bacteria > Pseudomonadati > Pseudomonadota > Gammaproteobacteria > Enterobacterales > Enterobacteriaceae > Klebsiella > Klebsiella sp. X1-16S-Nf21. The sequence goes on along the minus strand of NZ_PJDK01000013.1, from coordinate 65,792 downwards.
ACCACCTGATCAACCAGCTCCGGCAACGCCTGTCCCATTACTTTGTAAGTAAAGGGGGTAGGGAATTCCAGCAGTTCGTTAAGTTTGGTTTTCATGTCAGCTCCGGTGTTACGACAAAATAATAACTCCCACCAAGGGCGGGAGTTATCAGGTTACTTGGATAAATAGTATATGGGGATGGAAATCACACTTTCAAGTGTTCGATTTTTAACCAAACCAGTGGTGGAACATTAACTTAATGTAATCAATAATTTTGCCAAAGAAATTCCCTTCCGGGATTTCCTGCAGCACCACCAGCGGGCGCTGATCGATAGTTTTACCATCTAACTGGAAGTTGATGGTGCCGACCACCTGGTTTTTCTGCAGCGGGGCGTGCAGTTCAGTGTTATTCAGCACATAGCTGGCTTTCAGATCTTTCATCCGGCCACGCGGGATGGTCAGGTAGACATCTTTATCCACCCCCAGCGAGGCGCGATCGCTGTCACCGAACCAGGCCGGTTCGGAAGCAAACTCTTTGCCGGCTTTGATCGGGTTGACGGTTTCAAAGAAGCGGAAGCCCCAGGTCAGCAGTTTTTTGCTTTCCGACTCACGACCTTTGAAAGTACGTCCGCCCATCACCGCCGAGATAAGACGCATCTGGCCTTCGGTGGCAGAGGCGACGAGGTTGTAGCCCGCTTTGTCGGTATGACCCGTTTTGATGCCGTCGACGTTCAGGCTGTTATCCCACAGCAGGCCGTTACGGTTCAGCTGGCGGATGCCGTTGAAAGTGAACTCTTTCTCACGATAGATAGAGTACTCGTTCGGCACATCGCGGATCAGCGCCTGGCCAATCAGCGCCATGTCGCGCGCGGAACTGTACTGTCCGTCAGCATCGAGGCCGTGAACGGTCTGGAAATGGGTGTTTTTCAGGCCCAGGGCGTTAACATAGTTGTTCATCAGGCTGACGAAGGCGTCCTGGCTACCGGCAACATAGTCGGCCATGGCCACGCAGGCATCGTTACCCGACTGCAGGTTGATACCCCGGATCAGCTGCGAAACCGGAACCTGCATCCCCGGCTTGAGGAACATCAGAGAAGAGCCTTTGAAAACCGGGTTGCCGGTGGCCCAGGCATCGTTGCCGACAGTGACCAGATCGGACTCTTTGAATTTACCCGCTTTCATCGCCTGACCGATGACATAGCTGGTCATCATTTTGGTCAGACTGGCCGGGTCGCGACGGGAGTCGGCGTTATTTTCCGCCAGCACTTTGCCGGAGTTGTAATCAATAAGCACCCAGGATTCGGCGTCAATCTGCGGGGCGCCTGGGATCATCGTTTTGATATTCAGGTCATCGGCGCGGGCAGCGGAGGAGAGCGCTGCAACGGAGAGCGCCGTGATGAGTAAACGAGCGGTGAAAGAGGTCTTCATGGTCAGAACAACGGCATCCGTGATGGAGTTAAAAAAAGTGCCTTACTATAGCAAATGCTCTGCGGGCCAGCATCCGACATTGCGCATGAGTTTGTTAATGACTTTTACATGCGCAAGGTGAACGGGCTGCCCGCGGCGTTTAGTTGGCGCGAGTAATAAAGGACTGCAGCTGCGCTTCGCTTTGCAGGCGCTGCTGAACGGCGCTGGCCTGCGCCTTATCAGCAAACGGGCCCAGCTGAATACGCCATACCGCGCCGTTTTGCGTGACCCGGCCTGGCACCGAGAACTGCTGGCTCAGGCGCTGCTGATACTGCTGCGCCCGCGCCTGGTCGCTCACTGCGCCAACCTGGACGACAAAATTACCGCTGGCGCTGGAGGTGGCGGTAGAGGAGGCGGCAACGGCGCTGGCGGTCGCGGCAGTGGCCGCTGTCGCCGCTACGCTACCCTGGATGGAGCCTGGCGCGGTGACGGGAGCCGTTTGCGTCGCGACGGCAGCAGCAGGGGCCGCAGTGGCGGCGGTCGTGGCTGCCGGCTCGCTACTCTCCAGCACGCCGCTGTTCAGCGGCGTCGGGGCGCCGAGGAAACCGCCGCTGTTCACCGGCGCGCCGACGCTGTCTTCCGGCTTCAGCGTGCTGTTGCTGATCGGGCGAACGTCGGCAGGCGCAGGCTGGTTCATACCTGTGGTGTCACCGCCGTCCAGATTCGGTCGGGCGGGCAGGGCGTACGTCTGTTTGGCGACGGTGGTGCAGGCCATTCCCGGACCGGAAAGCGAACCGTCAGGCGCAACGATGATGGGGTCGATACGCACCTTGGTGTTGTTCGAGGTGTTCAGACGGTCAGCAGACGCACGGGAGAGCGAGATAACGCGATCGTTACCATACGGGCCGCGATCGTTAATCCGCACGACGATCATGCGGCCGTTAGCGAGGTTGGTGATCCGCGCATAGCTCGGGATTGGCAGCGTGGGGTGCGCCGCGGTCAACTGGGTCGGATCGAAGGTTTCGCCGCTGGCGGTCAGGTTACTGTTAGGTTCCGCGTCATAGATCGCCGCAAAACCAGCCTGCGTAAAGTTGGCCGGATCCTGAACGATTTTATAGCTTTTACCGTCGCGCTCATAATCCTGATTCGCCGTGGCGTTCGGCGTTTCATACTGCGGATCGGCGCCGCTGATCTCAACCGTCGGGCCATTACAGACGGCCGGCTGTGGAGTACTGACCGTTTTTTGTTGCACGTCATCACTCGAACATGCCGCCAGCAGCCCCGCTGCTATGCAGATCCCCAGCCATTGCTTACGCATTGCAAACCCCTTTAAACGCTTTTCGACAACATTTTTCTGTGGGTATGGATCGACATCACGATACCAAACCCGGCCATCAATACGATCAGGGCGGAGCCCCCGTAGCTCACCAGCGGCAACGGTACGCCCACCACCGGTAAAATACCACTCACCATACCAATATTTACGAAGACATAAACGAATAAAATCAACATTAAACCACCGGCCATGACCCGGCCAAAGGTGGTTTGCGCCTGGGCGGCGATCCACAGCCCGCGCATGATCAGCAGAATATAGAGCGCCAGCAGGATCAGCACACCAATCAGCCCCAGCTCTTCGGCCAGCACGGCGAAGATAAAGTCGGTGTGGCGTTCCGGCAGGAACTCCAGCTGCGACTGCGTGCCGTGCAGCCAGCCTTTGCCGCGCAGACCGCCGGAGCCAATGGCAATTTTAGACTGAATAATGTGATAGCCGGCGCCCAGCGGGTCGGTTTCCGGGTCGAGGAGCATCATCACGCGCTGGCGCTGATAGTCATGCATCAGGAAGAACCACAGGATCGGTATAAAGGCGGCGACCAGCACCACGGCGATACCGATAAGACGCCAGCTTAGACCGGAAAGGAACAGCACAAACAGCCCGGAGAGGGCGATCAGAATCGAGGTGCCGAGGTCGGGCTGCGCTGCCACCAGCAGGGTCGGCAGGAAGATCAGCACCAGCGCAATCGCGGTGTTCTTCAGCGACGGCGGACAGACGTCGCGGTTAATAAAGCGCGCGACCATCAGCGGCACGGCGATTTTCGCTATCTCCGACGGCTGAAAGCGGACGATACCGAGATCCAGCCAGCGCTGCGCCCCTTTGGAGATAGCGCCGAAAGCATCAACGGCCACCAGCAGAATAATACAGAAAATATAAAGATAGGGCGCCCAGCCTTCATAGACCCGCGGTGGGATCTGCGCCATGACGATCATGATCACCACGCCCATGGCGATCTGGCCGATTTTACGTTCCATCATGCCGACGTCCTGACCGCTGGCGCTCCAGATAACCAGCGCGCTGTAGGTCAGTAGCGCCAGCAGGATCAGCAGCATGGTGGGGTCAAGATGGATTTTATCCCACAGCGATTTTTTGTTCGGATTATCCGTCATTATTGATCCTCCCCTGCGGTGACCGCCGGGTTTTCGCTTGGCAGCGTGGTGTTGTTATCGCCCAGCATAATGTGATCAAGGATTTGTCGCATAATGGTGCCGACCGCCGGGCCGGCGCCGCCGTTTTCCAGGATCATCGCCACGGCAACCTGAGGGTTGTTATAAGGCGCAAACGCCGTCATCAGTTTATGGTCGCGCAGACGTTCAGAGATGCGGTGCGCGTTATAGGTTTCGTTGGCCTTCAGGCCGAACACCTGGGCGGTACCGGACTTGGCCGCGATCTTATACGGCGCGCTGGCGAAATATTTGTGCGCGGTGCCGTTGCCGCGGTTGGCCACGCCGAACATGCCGTCTTTGGCGATTTCCCAGTAGCCGGAATGGATGTCGCCCACCGGCGGCTCATGCGGCTGAACCCACGGAACGGGCTTGCCGTCTTCCACGGTGCTTTGCAGCAGGTGCGGCACTTTCACCACCCCGTCGTTAATCAGGATCATCAGCGCCTTGTTCATCTGGATGGGGGTGGCAGTCCAGTACCCCTGACCGATGCCCACCGGAATGGTGTCCCCCTGGTACCAGGGTTTCTTGAAGCGCTTGAGCTTCCATTCGCGGGTTGGCATGTTGCCCGAGCGCTCTTCAGAAAGGTCGATACCGGTGTAGTGGCCGTAGCCAAACTTGCTCATCCACTCAGAGAGGCGATCGATGCCCATGTCATAGGCGACCTGATAGAAATAGGTATCCGCAGACTCCTCCAGCGCTTTGGTGACGTTCAGGTGGCCGTGGCCCCATTTTTTCCAGTCACGATAGCGTTTATCGGAGCCAGGCAGCTGCCACCAGCCTGGGTCGAACAGGCTGGTATTGCGGGTGATCACCCCGGCGCTCAGCGCCGAGACGGCGACGTACGGTTTTACTGTTGACGCCGGCGGGTAGACCCCCTGCGTCGCGCGGTTGACCAGCGGCGTGTTCGGATCGTTGAGCAGGCCGGAGTAATCTTTACTGGAGATGCCGTCGACGAACAGGTTCGGGTCATAGCTTGGCGTAGATACCAGCGCCAGAACGGCGCCGGTACGCGGATCGGTGACCACCACGGCGGCACGGCTACCGGCCAGCAGGGTTTCGATATACTGCTGCAGCTTGAGATCGAGAGTGAGGTAGATATCGCGTCCGGCCTGCGGCGGCACCTCTTTCAGTTGTCGAATGACGCGGCCGCGGTTGTTCACTTCAACCTCTTCGTAGCCGGTCTGACCGTGCAGGACATCCTCATAATAACGCTCAATACCCAGCTTACCGATGTCGTGGGTCGAGGCGTAGTTAGCCAGCTTGCCTTCTTTGTCGAGGCGGTCGACGTCTTTATCGTTAATTTTTGAGACGTAGCCAATGACGTGCGTCAGCGCCGAGTTATAGGGATAATAACGACGCTTGTAGCCTTTGACTTCCACGCCGGGAAAGCGGTACTGGTTGACGGCAAAGCGGGCAACCTGCACTTCACTGAGGTTGACCTTTACCGGAATCGAGGTAAAGCGATGGGAGCGTGCGCGCTCCTTTTTGAAGCCGGCGATATCATCGTCGGTTAAATCGACGACGTCACGCAGCGCATCCAGCGTCTGCTGCACGTTATCGACTTTCTCCGGCATCATCTCCAGCTGATAAATGGTGCGGTTAAGCGCCAGCGGGGTGCCGTTGCGATCGTAAATAATGCCGCGGCTCGGCGGGATCGGTACCAGCTTGATGCGGTTTTCGTTCGAACGCGTCTGATAGTCATTGAAGCGAACGATTTGCACATTGTACAGGTTGGCGACCAGAACGCCGGTAAGCAGCAAAATCCCCAAAAAAGCGACCAGCGCCCGGCGCACGAACAGCGAGGATTCAGCCGTATAGTCGCGGAAAGAATTCTGTAATTTCATTCGCTGCTTAGTCTACCCTGATCATCATTACTCACGGTGGTACGGGTGGTTGGTGGTTATGCTCCACGCCCGATACAGACTCTCGGCCACCAGTACGCGCACCAGCGGGTGAGGTAAGGTGAGGGTGGAGAGCGACCAACTCTGTTCCGCCGCTGCTTTACAGGCTGGAGAGAGGCCTTCCGGGCCGCCTACCAGCAAACTGACGTCGCGCCCGTCCTGTTTCCAGCGTTCCAGTTCGCGCGCCAGCTGCGGCGTATCCCATGGTTTTCCCGGAATATCCAGGGTCACGATACGGTTCTTACCGGCAGCGGCCAACATCATCTCGCCCTCTTTTTCGAGGATGCGCTTGATATCGGCGTTCTTGCCGCGTTTACCGGCGGGGATCTCCACCAGTTCAAACGGCATATCTTTGGGAAAACGGCGCAGATACTCGCTAAAGCCGGTCTGTACCCAGTCCGGCATTTTGGTGCCAACGGCCACCAGCTGCAACTTCACGCATTAACTCCAGAGTTTTTCCAGCTCGTACAGACGACGGCTCTCTTCCTGCATGACGTGAACCATCACGTCGCCGAGGTCGACGACGATCCAGTCGGCGGCGGCTTCCCCTTCAACGCCCAGCGGCAGCATGCCGGCGGCGCGGGATTCCTGAACCACGTGGTCGGCGATGGACATCACGTGACGGGTAGAGGTGCCGGTGCAGATAATCATGCAATCGGTGATGCTGGATTTGCCATGTACATCAATGGCGACGATGTCCTGACCTTTCAGGTCATCAATTTTGTCGATAACAAAATCCTGGAGTGCTTTACCCTGCAAGTGTTCCCCCTGGGTGCATGAAGATTGATAATGATAAAGAGCCTGACAGTATACCTGAACTGATGAAAAAGTCGGGTGAAATGTCTGTCGGCAGGCGTTCGTGGCGGGGTATCATCCCATCCCTCGCCGCGGATTGCATCGCCATTTTTGTAAAACAATTTCTGCAAACATGCTGTGGCGGATGCTGCCCGGCAGCGGAGAATAGCAGCCTGCTGTGGCCTGTCAATGGTCTGGCGGGAATTCTTCTTGCGGCTGCCAGACGGCCTGGCTATTTAATACGCGCAGGGTGGTGAAATCGTCGCGCATATCGAGGAGGCTCCAGGCGCCATGGGCAATCGGGAAATGCCACATCGCCGCCGCGGGCATCTGCAACAGCAGGGCCGTCAGCAGGCTCAGGACGCCCTGATGGCCGACAATCAGCAGGTGGTCAAGATGGCGGCAGTCGGCCAGCGTTGTGGTGAATTCGCTGACGCGGCGGGCAAAATTCTGAAAGCTTTCGCCATTGGTGGGGGCCGCGTGCTGCCAGTCAGCACACCACGCGGCATAGTTTTCCGCATCCTCTCGCTGAAGGTCGCGATGATGACGCATCTCCCAGTCGCCGAAAAACATTTCATTGAGCGTGGCATGGCACTCACGTGGGATATGGCGATCGCCAAGCAGCAGATCGGCCGTTGTCCCGGTTCTCGCCAGCTCGCTACAGATGACTTTGTCGAAAGGTACTGCCCGCAGCCGTTCGCCGAGCGCTCGCGCCTGGGCGACGCCGCGCGGCGTCAGAGGAGTGGGGGCGTGGCCGCTGTATAACCCGGCAACGTTGGCTTCGGTTTCGCCGTGGCGAACTAACCATAATTTCATGATGATGCTCAGACAGGCGGTGGAGACGTGGCGCTACGATAGCGCTTTTTTAGCATCAGGCCCAGTCCGGGGTCAGCAATAGAGTCCCTGCTCGCGGATGTAGTCCAGCACGGTGGCCGGCAGCATCTCGGCGCAGGATTCCCCGCGCTCGAGGCGCTGGCGGATAATCGTCGCCGAGATATCGAACCACGGCGTTTCCGCCAGGTAGATGGCCCCGGCGGGGCGGTTATGCAGGCGCTCTACGTCGTGGGTTAAGTGACGGTCCAGCCACTGCTGATCAGCGTCGTGCGCCATGGTCAGCGGGTAACCCGGGCGGCGGCAGACGATCAGATGAACGTTATCAAGGATGGTTTCATAGCGGTGCCAGGTGGGGAAGGTGAGCAGCGAATCCTGGCCGATGATAAACGCCAGCGGTTTTTCTGCCCCCTGCTCCTGGCGCCATGCCTGCAGCGTGTCTGCTGTCCAGGAGGGGGTGTCACGCTGCAGTTCGCGTTCGTCGAGCGTGAACAGCGGCTTATCGGCAATCGCCAGCTTCAGCATATGCACGCGCTGGGCGCTGGTGGCTTCCGGCTGGGGACGGTGCGGCGGGACGTTGTTAGGCATGATGATGACCTTGCTCAGGCCAATCTGATTCGCCAGGATCTCGACCGGCTTGAGGTGACCATAATGCACCGGATCGAAGGTGCCGCCATAGATTGCCTGTAACTGAGTCATATCAACCATCAATAAAAACGTCCGCCAGGGCTTTGTGGCAGAGCAACAACGAAAGACTTTCCAGTTCGGGCCAGACGTCGTGCCCGTAATCCTGTTTAAAGGTCAGTTCCGCGCGGGTCAGGAGGGTCACCGCCTGGCGCAACTGTTCCCCGCTCAGTCGGGCGAGGGCATCGCTGAGCAGCTGACGGCGGTTTTGCCAGACCCGATGTTTATCAAACAGCGAGCGCAGCGGCGTGTGCGTCGACTGGCGTTTGAGCGTGACCAGCAGCAGCAGCTCCCGCTGTAGCGTACGCAGCAGGATCGCCGGCTCGCAGCCTTCAAGGCGGAGCTGTTGCAGAACATGTAGCACGCGCTTGCTTTTGCCTGCCAGTAGCGCATCGACCCAATGGTAAGGGGTAAAGTGGGCGGCATCGTTTACCGCCTGCTCAACCCGGGGCAGGGTCAGCTTACCGTCCGGCCAGAGCAGCGCCAGACGCTCCAGCGCCTGCGCCAGCGCCAGCAGATTACCTTCGTAACAGTAGCACAGCAGCTGACTGGCCGCGTCGTCGAGCTGCAGCTGATGCTGTTTGGCCCGGGCGGCCAGCCAGCGCGGCAGCTGTGCGTATTCCGGCGTCTGGCAACTGACCTGGACGGCCCGCTGCGCCAGGGCGGTAAGCCACGCGGCATTCTCCTGGGCTTTGGTCAGCTTATTCCCGCGAACTATCAGCAGCAGGTCGTCGTGCAGCAGGCCGATCAGGGTCGCCAGCTGTTCGTTGATCGCCGCGTTAGGGCCGTTTTCCGGCAGGATTAGCAGCAGCGTTTGCCGGCTGGAGAACAGACTCAACGCCTGGCTTAACGCGAAAATCGCCTGCCAGTCGGTGCTGTTATCGATGGTGAAGGTGTGGTGCTCGGTAAAGCCCTGGGCGGCAGCGGCTTCGCGAATGGCGTCCTGGCTTTCCTGCAACAGCAGGGGATCGTTGCCAAGCAGCAGATAGGCCGCGCGCAGCCCTTCAGTGAGCTGCGCGCGGAGTTGTTCCGGGTACAACCGAATCATCATTGACCCAGAGTGGTGGAGACGCGGTTACCCGAGGAAGTCGGTGCCGTGCTGCCGGCGACCGGTTTCTCTTCCTGCTGGGTTGCTTCAACATCTGCAACCTGCACGCTCGGCAGCTTACGAATCAGCTGTTCCGCCGCTTTGTCGTACATTTCCTGGATAATCATATCCTGCTCGGCGTCTTTCGCTAACGCCGCCTGCGGGTTATCGAAGAACGAACGATAGACCTTGGTGGTAATCGGATAGATATCGTGACCCGGGATCAGGACGCTGGCATGAACGGTCATGACCATCTGATATTCCGCGGTACGACCATCCTGGAACACCGAGGCGGTATCTTTCTGAATCGACGAACCATCGAGGCGCAGAGAAGGAACATCTTTACGCAGCGTGCTGGCGTCGATCAGGTCCACGCCATTAAGACGCAGCTGATTACGTACCGCGCGACTTAACGGTCCGTTCGGATCGCTCGACTGAAGAATCATGGTTTTCATGGTGGTGGGCACCTTCGTAGTGCTACGCAGATGCCAGCCACAGCCGGCGGTGACAAGCACCGCCAGGGATAACAACATTGTTACCAGATATCGCACGCTTCCTCCCGCGCTTAGCCAACGACCAGATTGAGCAGTTTACCCGGAACGTAAATCACTTTACGCACGGTTTTACCGTCGAGATATTTCGCGACCAGATGCTCCTGGCCGGCACGCTCGCGGACCTGCTCTTCAGTTGCATCTACCGCAACGGTAATTTTACCACGAACTTTGCCATTGACCTGGACGACGACGAGGGTGCTGTCTTCCACCATCGCGCTTTCATCCGCCACCGGCCACGGCGCGTTGTCGATATCGCCTTCGCCGTTCAGCTCGCGCCACAGGGTGAAGCTGGCGTGCGGGGTGAACGGGTTCAGCATACGCACCACCGCCAGCAGCGCTTCCTGCATCAGGGCACGATCCTGTTCGTCTTCCTGCGGCGCTTTCGCCAGCTTGTTCATCAGCTCCATGATCGCCGCGATGGCGGTGTTGAAGGTCTGACGACGGCCGATGTCATCGGTCACTTTGGCGATCGTTTTGTGAATATCGCGACGCAGCGCTTTCTGATCTTCACTCAGCGCCGCCACGTTCAGTGCCGCAACGTCCCCTTTGGTGGTGTGCTCGTAGACCAGTTTCCAGACGCGTTTCAGGAAGCGGTTAGCCCCTTCAACGCCAGATTCCTGCCACTCGAGGGTCATATCCGCCGGGGACGCAAACATCATGAACAGACGCACGGTATCCGCGCCATAACGCTCAACCATCACCTGCGGGTCGATGCCGTTGTTTTTCGACTTGGACATCTTGCTCATGCCGGTGTACACCAGCTCATGGCCTGCCGCGTCTTTCGCTTTCACGATGCGGCCTTTTTCGTCGCGCTCAACAATGGCGTCAACCGGGGAAACCCAGTTACGTTCGCCGTTTTCGCCTACATAGTAGAAGGCGTCAGCCAGCACCATGCCCTGGCACAGCAGCTGCTTCGCCGGCTCATCGGAGTTGACCATGCCCGCGTCGCGCATCAGCTTGTGGAAGAAGCGGAAGTAGAGCAGGTGCATGATGGCGTGTTCGATACCGCCGATGTAGATATCTACCGGCAGCCAGTAGTTGGCCGCTTTCGAATCCAGCATCCCTTCCTGATACTGCGGGCAGGTGTAGCGCGCATAGTACCAGGAGGATTCCATAAAGGTGTCAAAGGTGTCGGTTTCACGCAGCGCCGGCTGACCGTTAACGGTGGTCTTCGCCCATTCAGGATCGGCTTTGATCGGGCTGGTGATGCCGTCCATGACCACATCTTCCGGCAGGATCACCGGCAGTTGATCTTCCGGGGTCGGCAGCACGGTGCCATCTTCCAGGGTCACCATCGGGATCGGCGCACCCCAGTAGCGTTGACGGGACACACCCCAGTCACGCAGACGGTAGTTAATTTTACGCTCGCCTACGCCCATGGCTGCCAGTTTGTCGGCAATGGCGTTGAAGCCGGCTTCATAATCGAGGCCGCTGAACTCGCCGGAGTTAAACAGGACGCCTTTCTCGGTCAGCGCCTGCGCGGAGAGATCCGGCTCGCTGCCGTCAGCGGCGAGGATAACCGGCTTGATGTTCAGACCGTACTTGCTGGCGAACTCATAGTCACGCTGGTCGTGACCCGGAACGGCCATGACCGCGCCGGTGCCATATTCCATCAGCACGAAGTTTGCCGCCCAGACAGGAATTTCTTCGCCGGTCAGCGGGTGAATGGCTTTAAACCCGGTATCGACGCCTTTTTTCTCCATCGTCGCCATGTCGGCTTCGGCTACTTTGGTATTACGGCATTCGTCGATAAAGGCAGCCAGCGCCGGATTGTTCGCTGCAGCCTGCTGCGCCAGCGGGTGACCCGCCGCGACAGCCAGGTAGGTGCAGCCCATAAAGGTGTCCGGACGGGTGGTGTAGACGGTCAGCTTATCGGCGTAGTTGTTGACGTCAAAGGAGATTTCCACCCCTTCGGAACGGCCGATCCAGTTGCGCTGCATGGTCTTTACGGTGTCTGGCCAGTGATCCAGTTTATCCAGATCGTTCAGCAGTTCATCGGCGTAGGCGGTGATTTTAATAAACCACTGCGGGATCTCTTTACGCTCGACTTTGGTATCGCAGCGCCAGCAGCAGCCGTCGATAACCTGTTCGTTGGCCAGTACGGTCTGGTCGTTCGGGCACCAGTTCACCGCGGAGGTTTTCTTGTATACCAGCCCTTTTTTGTACAGCTCGGTGAAGAACTTCTGCTCCCAGCGGTAGTATTCCGGGGTGCAGGTCGCCAGCTCGCGGCTCCAGTCATAGCCAAAACCCAGCATTTTGAGCTGGTTTTTCATGTAGGCGATGTTGTCGTAGGTCCACGGTGCTGGCGCGGTGTTGTTTTTCACTGCCGCGCCTTCCGCCGGCAGACCAAACGCATCCCAGCCAATCGGCTGCAGGACGTTTTTGCCCAGCATACGCTGGTAGCGGGCAATCACGTCGCCGATGGTGTAGTTACGCACGTGACCCATGTGTAGTCGACCAGAAGGATAAGGAAGCATCGACAGGCAGTAATACTTCTCTTTGCTCTCGTCTTCAGTTACTTCAAATGTACGATTTTCGTCCCAGTGAAGCTGGACTTTCGATTCTATCTCTTCCGGGCGGTATTGCTCTTGCATGGCAGCCAGTGGTCCTGTTTTCAATACAGCTACAAAATGTAGCCAATGGATGTGTTATTTCAGATCGGCATAGCATAGCCCAAACGCCCCCGTCAAAACAGCCTTTCGCACATTAACATCGGCAAAAGCCGCGCTGATTATTTCGCGACTCTGTGGCTTGTCAGACACAGCGGGAGAGGAATAAGGTCTATTATCAGAAGACGTTAACCACACCGGAGGCGAAATGATGAACAAGGTTGCTCAATATTACCGTGAACTGGTCTCCTCGCTCAGCGAACGGCTCCGCCATGGAGAGCGCGATATCGACGCGCTGGTGACACAGGCGCGGGAAAAAATCGCCCGCGCCGGCGATCTCACGCAGAGCGAGATCGAGTCGGTGATTGCGGCAGTAAAACGCGATCTCGAGGAGTTTGCCCGCAGCTACGAAGAGAGTCATGAAGACGAGAGCGACAGCGTGTTTATGCGGGTGATCAAAGAGAGCCTGTGGCAGGAACTGGCTGATATCACCGACAAAACGCAGCTCGAGTGGCGCGAAGTCTTTCAGGATCTGAATCACCACGGCGTGTACCACAGCGGTGAGGTGGTCGGCCTGGGCAATCTGGTCTGCGAGAAGTGCCACTATCACCTGGCAGTGTATACCCCGGACGTGCTGCCGCGCTGTCCGAAGTGTGGCCACGATCAGTTCCAGCGTCGGCCCTTCGAACCCTAAGCGGTGCGAAAAAAGATGCGCGAGGCTTCGCGCATCGTGGTTTGTCTTATTTCACGGTGTTGATTTCGGTACTCTTGAAATACTGATAGCCACCCATGTTGCTGGCATAGCTGTGCGAGGAGTTGAGAATCAACTTGTTCGCGCTCAGGGTGCCGACGTCACAAGTGTTAAACCCTAACCAGCCGCAGCCGCGACCGCTGTTGATGACCTTTTTCGCGTTCATCGTCAGCGTACCACCCGCTTTAATCAACGAGTAATTGCTGATAGTGCTATTATTTCGGGCATCCAGCAGCATGTCGCCTGTGCTGGAGAAGGTGCCCTCATTAACGATGTTTCCAGTGGAAGTCAGGGCAATATTACCCGCTGTGATAGTACCGGTGTTATTCACCACAGCATGATGGGTGGTGATATCGGCCGCTTTCATATAACCATTTTGATTCAGCCAGTAGCTGTGGGCGGTAATGGCATTGGTGGCCTCCATGCGACCGCTGGTGCTTTGCGCCAGCGTGCCGTTGGTCTGCAGATTGATATTTTCGCCGGTGATATTGCCGAGGTTATAGATCTCGCCCGTATTGGTGCTGCCATCCTGCTTAAGGGACTGAACGGTGGTTTGGCCGGTAGAATTAATGTTGCCGGTATTCTTAAAGCTGCTGCCAACAAACGTCAGGCTGGTGTTTTTGGCGCTGATTTTGCCTTCATTGAGGAAATCACCGATTGCCGTGGCGGCAATCTGGTTATTCGACAGCAGGGACGCTTTGGCCTCATTGCGGATTTTCCCGCCGCTGGTCAGGCTAAGTCCGCTGGTGCCGGTCATTGTGCCTGAGTCGCCGTTAGTGATATTGCCGTTGGCGGAGGCAATCAGCTGGCCGCCGGTGAGGGAGCCGACGTTGACGATATAGTCGCCGCTGGAAAGCATTAAATAATAGGCGCCAGCGATGCTGCCGTTATTGGTGATACCCGTGGCGGTGGAAACCTGGCTCAGCAAACCTTTGCCCGTTATTGTCCCTTTGTTTAGCAGGTTACCGTTGCTGGTGAGCTGCAGCGTGCTGTTAGCGACAATGGAGCCCTGGTTACGTACGCCAAAGCCGATGTTATTGCCGACCATGCTGATGCTGTTGGCGGTGATGCCGCCAAGGCTGCTGACGTCGATGCTGTACTGCGGGTTGATCGTCATTTCGATAAGCGTCGCTTGTTTACCTGCAGAGGTTATCGCGCCCGAGCTGTTATCCATGGTGAAGCGACCTGCGCTGACCAGGGCATTATTGGCCTGTACTTTACCGTTAATCTTAATCGCGTCGGCGAGCAGAACCGCGTAGCCGTTAGCGGCGTTCATGCCATTTTCGCCGATGGTGAGGGTGCCGCCCGTTACGGTATAGCTGCCGATGGCGCCGTCGCTGGTCATGTTGACTTTACCGGTGGTCAGGATGGCCTTGTTGGTATTGACAAAGCTACAGCCGGAGCAGGTGATGCCGTTCGGGTTGGCGATCACCACGTCCGCTTTCTGACCGTTAACTTCGATAAAGCCCTTCAGGCTACTGGCGTTTTTGGAGGTCACCTCGTTCAAAATCACCGAGGCGCTGCCGGCGGTCAGGTTGTTGTTGCGGGCAATATTGCCCAACGTACCGTGGCTGACATCCTCGCCGCTGTTATTAAGGACGGTGCCATTAGTACCGACGTTGAAGTCGCGGTACAGGTTATGGGAGACGCCGGCGGCGTTCGGCTTTTCAATATCAATAACCGTGGCGCCGGACGAATGCGTATAGCTGGTCGGGTCGGCATAAACCACCGACGAGGTTAATACTGCCGCCAGCGCGACATAAGAAGCTTTAAACTTAAACATTTTATTTATTCCTTTAAATTAAGATTAATAAACAACGTAGCTGAAAGGGTCGATAATGATTGAATTAATACCTCCACTGTAATGAAAAGCCCATATTCAGGGCGTCGCTATGAAACGTATCCGGTTTACTGAGCGGGGTGCTAATAAACAGATCGTATTGCGTTGACCATAATTGTCCGCGCAGGCCGCTGACGGCGCCGGAAAGGACTTTGCCTTTTTGATACAGATCGGCGCCAATAAGGCGACCCACATCCGCGCCCAGATAGAATTGCCGCTCGTGGGTGGGCAGATCCCAGATAAAATCGTTGCGCCAGTACCATCCCTGATTGCCGGACAGGCTGTTTTCACCGTCAAAACCGCGCACGCTCCAGCGACTGCCAATATTGAATTTATTATCGGAAGCGAGTTTGTCCGGGCTGAACTGGGCGCTCAAGCGGGGAGCCCAGGTAAATTTGTCGCCGGTGGCGTCAAATTTCATTAGCGCCTGCAGATTACCATGCACGATCCGTGACAGCGGGCTGTATAACCCGGCCTTTTCCTCCGGCGTTGGCGTTGAGCTGAGCCACGGCACGCTGCGCTGGATGCCGATGCTGGCATCAACAATCTTTTTGTTAAAGTAGTGCTGGTGGTTGAGGGTGAATTCCCATGAGGGGTTCTGCTTGCGCATCACCAGTAGCTCACTGCCGCCAAAGTAATAATGCGAGGTACTCTTGGCGATCCGCAGGTCGGCGGTGGTTTTTTGCTGCCGGGTGTGGGAGAGCAGACGACTCAGCGTGGCGCTGTAGTAGCGATTTTTACTCTTATAATCCATCGTCGACCAGTTGCCGTTAAACTGCTGGCGATACTGGCTGTATGCCCCGTAGGCGCTTAGTGTCCAGTAGCCGAAGGGGATGGAGTAATACAGGCTGCCGTTGTGGTTGCCGTCGTTATGCTGATTGAATTCAATATCGCCCCCGCCGGAAAGGTACAGGATATCGTTGAGGGTGGTCAGGTCATAGAGATAGAGGGCGCCGCCGGCCTGGTAGCGGCCGCTGGCTTTGCTGCCGGCGTCGTCAAGCCAGGCGCCAAGCTGCCATTTTTTCGCCAGGCTGCGGGCAATCTGGATATCGCTTTCTCCCTCGTGCTGGCCTGGCAGCAGTTTCATGTGCGCCGTGGCGCCGGGCAGACGCTGCAGATTGGCCATCCCCTGCTCAAGATCGCTTAAGCGCAGGATTGTGCCGGAAGAGGTTGGCAGTGAATTCCACAGGCGGGTGGTGTCCGAGCCGTCGGCATAGCCGATAGCGCCCACTTTGCCATAGTGCAGCGTCAACCTGAGCATGCCCTGCTCCAGCGACTGGGAGGGCACATCAATCAGGGAGGTGATGTAGCCTTGCGCAATCAGCTCGTTTTGCAAGGTATAGGCCAGCAGGCGAATACCTTCGCTGCCGAGGCAGCGGCCCTGCGCCTGCTGCGCGGTTTTCGCCAGTAATTTCCGGGTGAGCGCCTGGTTATCGGAGTCGATATCGACCCGGTTGATCAATTTACAATGCGTTTCCTCAGGGAAAGGGATACCCTGCGGCGCCACGCGCTGTTGTGAAGACTGAAAGTCCTGTTGCTGCGGAGCCAGCGCCTCCTGGCGGGCTTTATCCTGTTCCGTCTGGTGAGCCGAGGTGGTCAACTGTGCGGCCCCGGCGGCTGAGGTGCCCGCCAGAGTGATAAACAGTAGCCCGGTGAGCGTGCGAGATCGAATTAACATGAAGCAATATCCATTTGTTTCATTGGTTCGGTGGCGCATCCGTTATTCTGCGTGCGGCAGAGAATATTGATGGCCTTTATTTCGCGCAGGCGAGGTCAGGCAAGAATATTATATTCAATTAATAAAATAATCGTGCGACGAACCTGTTACGAGGCGTTATATGCTAGCGGCGGTAGTGAAGCAGATCCACGAATTCATTAGTGAATTCTTTATGAATTTATCGATTTAATAAATAAGTTCAGCTTTTATCGCTAAGGTTTATTTGGTACGTAAATGATAGTAGCGATAACCGGCCGCATAAATAATATTGAAGAATAATATGGCGGGAAAGATAAGCTGCGCATACCGGGCGGTATGCGCAGCGAATAACGATTAATGCAGAATTTTGGCGAGGAAATCTTTGGCGCGATCGGATTGCGGATTGGCAAAGAAGGCTTCTTTATCGGCATCTTCGACAATCTTTCCTTCATCCATAAAGATCACCCGGTTCGCCACCTTGCGGGCAAAACCCATTTCATGGGTCACGACCATCATGGTCATCCCCTCGTTGGCCAGTTCGACCATGACGTCCAGCACCTCGTTAATCATCTCCGGGTCAAGCGCTGAGGTGGGCTCATCAAACAGCATAGCGATCGGGTCCATGCACAGGGCTCGGGCAATGGCCACGCGCTGCTGCTGGCCACCGGAGAGCTGCGCCGGATATTTTTCCGCATGCGCCGCCAGGCCAACGCGCTCCAGCAATTTGAGGCCTTTCTTGCGCGCTGATGCTTTATCGCGGTTAAGCACTTTGACCTGCGCCAGCGTCAGGTTGTCGATAATCGACAGATGAGGGAACAGTTCAAAATGCTGAAAGACCATTCCGACGTGCGAGCGCAGTTTAGCCAGGTTGGTCTTTTTATCGTTAACCACGGTGCCGTCGACGATAATCTGCCCCTGTTGCACAGGCTCAAGGCCGTTTACGGTTTTAATCAGCGTGGATTTACCGGAGCCTGACGGCCCGCAGACCACCACGACTTCGCCTTTTTTCACTTCCGTGGAGCAATCGGTCAGCACCTGAAAGTGACCATACCATTTTGAAACGTTTTTCAGGGTAATCATTACACAGTCCTTTTCTTCAACCAGCTGACCAACAGCGAGGCGCTGAGGCTAATCACAAAATAGACGCCGCCCGCGAACAGGATCATTTCGACCTGGGTTCCGTCGCGCTCACCAATGGTGGAGGCGGTACGGAAGAAGTCGGCGAGGCTCAATACATACACCAACGAGGTATCCTGGAACAGGACGATCCCCTGGGTAAGCAGCAGCGGCACCATGGCGCGGAAGGCCTGCGGCAGGATCACCAGCCGCATTGACTGCCAGTGGGTCATCCCCAGCGCCAACGCGGCGCCGGACTGGCCGCGGGAGATGCTCTGGATGCCGGCGCGGATAATCTCTGAGTAATAGGCGGCTTCGAACATCGAAAAGGCCACCATCGCCGAGATCAGGCGAATATCCGTTTTCGGCGACAGCCCCAGCACGTTCTGCAGGAAGCCCGGGACAATCAGGTAGAACCACAGCAGGACCATCACCAGCGGGATAGAACGGAATACGTTAACGTAGGTTTTAGCAAACCAGGCCAGCGGCAGAAAACTGGACAGGCGCATCACCGCCAGCAGGGTGCCCCAGACGATACCGACCACGATGGCGATCACCGTAATCTTCAGGGTGATCACCAGCCCTGCCAGCAGATAGGGCATAGACGGAACGATCGAACTCCAGTCAAAATCGTACATTATTTGCCTCCCATATTGCCAGGCAGGCGAACCTTACGCTCGACCACATACATAATCAGCATAATCACCGCGTTGATGAAGACATAGGCCAGGGTGATGGCCGTAAAAGACTCCCAGGCATGAGCGGAGTAGTCCAGCAGTTTGCCCGCCTGCGCGGCCATATCGGCAAGACCGATGGTGGAGGCGATGGCCGAGTTTTTCACCAGGTTCATCATTTCCGAGGTCATCGGCGGCACGATAACGCGGTAGGCGTTCGGCAGCAGCACGTAGCGGTAGGTTTGCGGCAGGGTCAGGCCCATCGCCAGACCGGCGTTCTTCTGCCCGCGCGGCAGCGACTGAATGGCGGCGCGTACCTGCTCGCAGACGCGGGCGGCGGTAAACAGCCCCAGGCACAGCATGGAGGAGACAAAGAACTGAATGTTTGGGTCCAGCTCCGATTTAAACCACATGCCGATATTTTCCGGCAGGAATTCCGGCACCACCAGGTACCAGGTAAAGAACTGCACGATCAGCGGCACGTTGCGAAACAGTTCGACATAGCAGGTGCCAATGCCCGAGAGGAAGCGATTGGGGACCGTGCGTAAAATGCCAAACAGTGAGCCGACGAGAAAAGCGATGATCCAGGCCGAGATGGAGAGGGCGACGGTTATCTGAAAACCGCTCCACAGCCAGCCCAGGTAGGTAGTGTTGCCGAAGGGGGCCTGTTGCAGGAATATCCCCCAGTTCCAGTCTATTGACATACATGACTCCTGGAAAAAAAAGGGTAGCCATTGCTACCCTCGAAGACGGTTGTCCAGCTTGTTTCGGTATTCGCGGCGGCTGGGGAACGACCAGCCACCGTATAGTCTGTCCGTGCTGTGACAATCATCGGGAGGGCAGGATATCCCGCCCCTGGTTGTTATAATTAGTTCAGTGCTTTGTCATTAGGTGATTTGAACAGCGCTTTCATGTCGTCAGACAGTTCGAAGTTCAGGTTAAGGTTTTTCGGCGGAATTGGATTTTTGAACCATTTATCAAACCATTTCGCCGCTTCGCCAGAGGTCTGGGCCTGAGCAACGGTTTCATCGACCAGCGCTTTGAACGACGGATCGTCTTTACGCAGCATGCAGCCATAGGCTTCTTTCGACTGTGCGGTGCCGACGATTTCCCAGTTATCCGGTTTCTTCGCCTTGGCGCGTTCGCCGGCCAGCAGAGCGTCATCCATCATAAAGGCCACGGCGCGTCCGCTTTCCAGGGTGCGGAAAGAGTCGCCATGATCTTTGGCGCTGATAATGCGCATATTCATTTTTTTCTCATCGTTCAGCTTATGCAGCAGGATCTCTGAGGTGGTTCCGGAGGTGACAACGACCGCTTTATCCTTCAGGTCCGGGAAATCTTTGATCGGACCGCCTTTCTTCACCAGCAGACGGGTGCCGACCACGAAGATGGTATCGGAGAAGGCCGCCTGTTTCTGGCGCTCAAGGTTGTTGGTGGTTGAGCCGCACTCGAAATCAAAGGTGCCATTCTGCAGCAGCGGGATACGGTTCTGCGAGGTGACAGGGATCAGTTTGACCTGCAGGTCCGGCTTGTTCAGCTTTTTCTTGATGGCATCAACGATGGCGTTGGAGTAGTCCTGAGAGTAGCCCACAACCTTCTGCTGTTTATCGTAGTAAGAGAACGGGACTGAAGATTCACGATGGCCGACAACGATAACCCCATTTTTGGCGATCTTATCCAGGGTGCTCTGGCCTGCCGCCGGGGCGGCATCTTCTGCGTGTGCCAGACCGGCGGTCACACCCATGACCAGCATTGCGGCGGCCAGTTTACGTAATTGCATATCCAACTCCTTATCCGTAGCGTCAGCGGCGCTATTGATACCCATTGTGATTGTGTGTGTTGTTATTCGAGGCACGCGTCCACGTGCCGCATTTGTATGTGTTTGTTAGCATTTAGTTTGGCTTAATGTAAAGATTTTGCTGTTTTATTGTTTATTTTTGCGAAGTGCTCCGCACCAATGGGAGGCAAAGATCTTCTATTGCACCAAAATAGCGCGACCGCCGAACGTTTATGGTGCAACCCGGTTGCACTGGGTCGGACGATGGCGCTACCAGGGAGAATAAAGCAATGACTGTGCCAGGATGGCTGGCGCGGGGAGAAAAAATGCCGGCGACGGGCGTCGCCGGCGGAGAAACTTATCGGCGACGCTGACGCAGGCTCATCAGTAGCGCAGCGAAGCCTAACAGCGCCGTCAGCGCCCATAGCGGCCAGTTGCCGGTGCGGGCGTAAGGGGTTAAGCCGCTGGTGGGCGTCACGGTGGTGGTCAACACCTCGCGGGTAAACTGCGGGATCATCTTCTGGATCTCGCCGCGCGGGCCGATCACCGCAGTAATGCCGTTGTTGGTGCTGCGCAGGAGTGGGCGGGCCAGCTCCAGGGCGCGCATCCGCGCCATCTGGAAGTGTTGCCACGGACCGATGGACTTACCGAACCAGGCGTCGTTGGAGATGGTCAGCAGGAAGTCGGTATCCGGCCGGAAGTTATCGCGTACCTGTTCCCCGAGGATGATCTCGTAGCAGATGGCGGCGGTCAGCTTCAGGTTATGCGCCATCAGCTGCGGCTGCACGTAGGGGCCGCGGCTGAAGGAGGACATCGGCAGGTCAAAGAACGGCGCCAGCGGACGCAGAATCGATTCCAGCGGCACAAACTCACCGAACGGCACCAGATGGTTCTTGTTGTAACGGTTGGTCGAGTCGTAGCGGTACGGGTTATCTTTACCGAGGGTAATGATGGTGTTGTAGGTATCGTAGCGGTTCTGCTTATTGAGACGCGCATCGACAATGCCGGTGATCAGCGAACTGTCTTTTGCGCGCAGCAGATCGTCCATCATGCTGAGGAACTGCTGCTGGTTGATCTCCAGATCCGGGATCGCCGACTCGGGCCAGATAATCAGCTGCGAGTGGCCGATATGCGGCTGGGTCAGCGCCAGGTAGGTTTTCAGGGTGTTGACCAGCTGCTTCTCGTCCCACTTCATGGCCTGTGGGATATCGCCTTGCACCAGCGAGACCTGGGTCGCGCGCTCCGGCAGCAGCTGATACCACTGGATATAGCGCAGCGGGAACGGCAGGGCGAACAGCAGCGCGGCAATAGCCAGCGGCTTCCAGTTACGCTGGACGAGGGCCAGGGCCAGCAGGCCGCTAACCATCATCAGCAGGAAGTTGATCGCCTCGACGCCCATCACCGGCGCGAGACCTTTCAGCGGGCCGTCGATCTGGCTATAGCCGAACTGCAGCCATGGGAAGCCGGTCAGCACCCAGCCGCGCAGGAACTCGGTGATTTGCCAGACGACGGGGGCGGCGATAGCCACCCGCAGCCAGCTGGTTTTGGGCCACAGCCGGGAGAGCAGGCCGGCAAACAGGCCGGTATAGAGCGAGAGATAGGCCGCCAGCAGAACGACGAGAAAGACGTTAACCGGACCTGGCATACCGCCGAATTGCGCGATGCTGACATAGACCCAGTTGATACCGGTGCCAAACAGCCCGAATCCCCAGAAATAGCCGATCCCGGCGCTTTGCAGCGGGCGTCGGTTGAGGGTTAACGCCTGCAGACCGATCAGCGAAACGATAGCTGCCGGCCAGAAGTCATAAGGTGAAAAAGCCAGCGTTCCGCTGGCTCCGAATAGCAGCGCCAGCAGCAGACGTACGCGCTGGCGTTCAAGAAGAGAGGCAAATACCATTTAGGCTAATCGTCCCGTAAATTAACGCCTGTTGCCACAGGCTATGCTGTTTGCCAGCAGGGGGAGGGGACAGCCGGGGATCGCCCACGGTCTGTCTCCCGGCTGGCCGTGACCTTCAGCGCCGCGGCTTACTCTTCCAGCTTCGGCTGGGGAGCGTCATCGGGCAGCTTTACATGCACCTGAATGATACGACGGCTATCTGCCATTGCCACCTTGAATTGGTAACCATCAATGTCGATAGATTCGCCGCGGGCCGGCAGATGGCCGAAGGCCTGCATCACCAGCCCGCCAATGGTATCCACTTCTTCATCGCTGAAGTGCGTGTCGAAGGCGTCGTTGAAGTCTTCGATGGAGGCCAGAGCGCGCACCGTCCAGGTGTGGCGGCTCAGCTGGCGGAAATCGATATCTTCTTCTTCGTCGTATTCGTCTTCAATTTCCCCGACGATGAGCTCAAGGATATCCTCGATGGTCACCAGGCCGGAGACGCCGCCGAATTCGTCAATAACGATCGCCATATGGTAGCGCTGTGAGCGAAACTCTTTCAGCATGCGGTCGACCCGCTTGCTTTCCGGGACGACAACCGCCGGCCGTAACACTTTTTCCATGCTGAAGGCTTCGGCGTCGCTGCGCATAAACGGCAGCAGATCCTTGGCCATCAGAATCCCTTCGATGTGATCTTTATCTTCACTGATGACCGGGAAACGCGAGTGGGCGGATTCGATAATGACATCCAGGCACTCGTCCAGCGTCTGGTTACGTTTCAGGGTTATCATTTGTGAACGGGGGATCATAATGTCGCGGACCCGCTGGTCGGCGATATCCATTACCCCTTCGAGCATGTCACGCGTATCTTCATCGATAAGATCGTTCTGCCCGGAATCACGGATCAGCGCCAGCAGTTCATCACGGTTTTTCGGTTCCCCGTGAAAAAGCTGGCTGAGTAACAGGGAGAAAAATCCCTTTTTGCTGTTTACTGTGTCACTACTGTGTGAATTGTCGTCGCTCATGGCGTCGTTTGGGTTCTCATGTTGATTTAACTGTCGCTCGTCGCGCGTAAACTCAGCGCCGGACGGCATGGGTTGCCTGACGTTCAGGCTGGCAAAATGCAGGAACAGCGGCCGGATGCGGCGCAAGCGCCGCCATCCGGCAGGGGGCTATTCAGCAATCTTCTCGGAAATGTACGGGTCCTCATAGCCCAGAGCAAGCATTATCTCTGTTTCAAGGCCTTCCATCTCTTCCGCTTCGTCGTCTTCGATATGATCGTAGCCCAGCAGATGCAGGCTGCCGTGCACCACCATATGCGCCCAGTGCGCCTCCAGGGGCTTACCTTGCTCGCTGGCTTCCTGCTCCACCACCTGACGGCAGATGATCAGATCGCCGAGCAGCGGCATTTCAATCCCCGGCGGCGCTTCAAACGGGAAGGAGAGGACGTTGGTCGGCTTATCCTTGCCGCGGTAGGTCAGGTTCAGCTCGTGGCTTTCTGCAACATCGACCAGACGAATCGTTAACTCTGACTCCTCCTGAAATG
Source organism: Klebsiella sp. X1-16S-Nf21 (assembly GCF_002837615.1). NCBI lineage: Bacteria > Pseudomonadati > Pseudomonadota > Gammaproteobacteria > Enterobacterales > Enterobacteriaceae > Klebsiella > Klebsiella sp. X1-16S-Nf21. Next base: position 42,167 of record NZ_PJDK01000013.1, on the reverse strand, counting down.
GCGGAATGACGGCATCGACCCAGCGCTGAAAAAGGGCTTCGTCCGGCAGGCCGCTGGTCTCTTCGCAGGCCAGCTGTAAATCGAGGATCACCTGACTCATTTTTGCTCCTGTTCCTGGGCTTCGCGTTTGCGCTCGGCGGCCAGTTCTGCTTTACGTTTCTGGTCTGCGGCTTCCCACGCCTCATAGGCGTTCACGATGCGGGCAACCACCGGATGGCGCACCACGTCTTCGCTATGGAAGAAGTTGAAGCTGATCTCATCGACTTCGGCCAGCACTTCGATGGCGTGGCGCAGACCGGATTTGGTGCTGCGCGGCAGGTCAATCTGCGTGATGTCGCCGGTGATCACCGCCTTGGAGTTAAAGCCGATGCGGGTCAGGAACATCTTCATCTGTTCGATGGTGGTGTTCTGGCTTTCATCAAGAATGATAAAGGCGTCATTCAGCGTTCGTCCGCGCATATAGGCCAGCGGGGCCACTTCGATGACGTTACGCTCAATCAGCTTCTCCACTTTCTCAAAGCCGAGCATCTCAAACAGCGCGTCATACAGCGGGCGCAGATATGGGTCGACCTTCTGGCTCAGATCGCCGGGCAGGAAGCCGAGCTTTTCGCCAGCCTCGACGGCCGGACGGGTCAGCAGAATACGGCGGATCTCCTGACGCTCCAGCGCATCGACCGCCGCCGCCACCGCCAGATAGGTTTTACCCGTCCCCGCCGGACCCACGCCGAAAGTGATGTCATGATCGAGGATATTGGCGATGTACTGCGCCTGGTTCGGCGTACGCGGTTTGATCACCCCGCGCTTGGTCTTGATATTGACGGCTTTCCCGTACTCCGGCACGCTCTCGGCGCTCTGCTCCAGCACGCGCGCCTCTTTGATCGCCAGATGGATCTGCTCCGGCTCAATATCCTGAATCTGACCGCGCATCGGCGCCGTATCGACATACAGGCTGCGCAGAATATCGGCGGCGGCGTGTACGCAAATAGCGCGTCCGGTCAGTTTAAAGTGATTGTCACGGCGGTTGATCTCAATGCCTAACCGACGCTCCAGCTGTTTGATATTGTCGTCAAACGGGCCGCACAAGGCTAACAGGCGTGCGTTATCCGCTGGCTCCAGGGTAATTTCACGAGTGTCTATGTTCAAACTGTTCCTCTTTACGCAGGTGGCCGGACGCGGCGCGTGGCCGGCTAATCAGGAAATTATTTACGTCACAGGAAAATGGCGCAAGCATTGCTGTAGATATAGGGACGGAGAGAGGAATTACAAGGCCTGCCGGAACCGACAGGCCTGAAGGGATCACGGCTGATAGATACCCACGCCAAGATCGTTCTCTTTACGGGTGCGGGCAATCACTGATTCAGGTGATTCAGCGATACGCAGACCCATCTCCGCCTCGGTACGCACGATTTTGCCGCGCAGCGAGTTGGTGTAAACATCGACGATTTCAACATCGACGAATTTACCGACCATATCCGGCGTACCTTCGAAGTTGACCACGCGGTTGTTCTCGGTGCGCCCGGAAAGCTCCATCAGGCTCTTACGCGACGTGCCTTCCACCAGAATGCGCTGTACCGTGCCGAGCATGCGACGACTCCAGGCCATCGCCTGCTGGTTGATTCGCTCCTGCAGAATATACAGACGCTGTTTTTTATCCTCCTCCGGCACGTCATCGACCATATCGGCCGCCGGGGTGCCCGGACGAGCGGAGAAGATAAAGCTGTAGCTCATATCGAAATTGACGTCGGCGATAAGCTTCATCGTCTTTTCGAAATCGTCTGTGGTTTCGCCGGGGAAGCCGACAATAAAGTCAGAGCTTATCTGAATATCCGGGCGCGCCTCACGCAGCTTGCGAATAATCGCTTTGTACTCCAGTGCGGTATGGGTGCGTCCCATCAGATTCAGAACCCGGTCAGAACCGCTCTGCACCGGCAGGTGCAGGAAGCTCACCAGCTCCGGCGTATCGCGATAGACCTCGATGATATCGTCGGTAAATTCGATCGGGTGGCTGGTGGTGAAGCGAATACGGTCGATGCCGTCGATGGCGGCGACCAGACGCAGCAGATCGGCAAAGCTGCCGGTGGTGCCGTCGTAATTCTCACCGCGCCAGGCGTTAACGTTCTGGCCCAGCAGATTGACCTCACGCACGCCCTGCGCCGCCAGCTGGGCGATTTCAAACAGGATATCGTCGCACGGACGGCTGACCTCTTCTCCGCGGGTGTACGGCACCACGCAGTAGGTACAGTATTTGTTGCAGCCTTCCATAATCGAAACAAAGGCGGTCGGGCCGTCGGCGCGCGGCTCTGGCAGGCGATCGAACTTTTCAATTTCCGGGAAGCTGATATCCACCACCGGGCTGCGGTTGCCGCGCACGGCGTTAATCATCTCCGGCAGGCGGTGCAGGGTTTGCGGCCCGAAAATAATATCGACATAGTGTGCGCGCTGACGAATATGGTCGCCTTCCTGGGAGGCCACGCAGCCGCCAACGCCAATAATCAGGTCCGGGTTTTTCTCTTTCAGCAGCTTCCAGCGTCCGAGCTGATGGAAAACTTTTTCCTGGGCCTTCTCACGAATTGAGCAGGTATTGAGCAACAGCACATCTGCTTCTTCCGCCACTTCGGTCAGTTGATACCCATGTGTCGCATCCAGCAGATCGGCCATCTTTGATGAATCATACTCGTTCATCTGACAGCCCCAGGTTTTAATATGGAGTTTTTTTGTCATTGACTTGCTCATGCTCAGTAATAGATATCCAAAACGCGGGGATATATACAGGGTGAATTTCGCTTTCCAGGGCGCGTATTGTAATGCTTTGGTCGCCCCCTGACCAGTGCGAGCGTTATCACCGCAAGGGAACAAAAAATCCGGTAAACTTAACGGATTCTGCTTTAAGGATAATAGCCATGACAATTCACGCAACAGATGTCGCCATCGTGGGCGGCGGCATGGTCGGCGGCGCCCTGGCGTTGGGGCTGGCGCAACAGGGATTTACCGTGACGGTGCTTGAGAAAACGGCGCCTCCGGCTTTCGAACCGGCATCCGCCCCGGATGTGCGAATCTCGGCTATCAGCGCGGCTTCGGTCGGCCTGCTGAAGAGTCTCGGCGTCTGGGATGCCGTACGGGCGATGCGCGTCCACGCTTATCGTCGTCTGGAGACCTGGGAGTGGGAGAGCGCGCACGTCGCCTTTGACGCCGCAGAGCTCAAACTGCCGGAGCTGGGCTACATGGTCGAGAACAAGGTCCTGCAATGGGGACTCTGGCAAGCGCTGGCGGCGCATGAAGGGGTCACCCTGCGCGTTGGTAGCGAACTGGAGGCGATGCAGCGCGGCGAGGCGCATACCGCGCTGCATTTACGCGAGGGAGAGGCGATCCACGCCCGGCTGGTGATCGGCGCCGACGGCGCCAATTCCCAGGTGCGGGAGATGGCCGGCATCGGCGTACACGCCTGGCAATATCAGCAGTCCTGTATGCTGATCAGCGTCGAATGCGTCGACGATCCCGGCGACAGCACCTGGCAGCAGTTTACCCCCAGCGGGCCGCGCGCCTTCCTGCCGCTGTTCGACCACTGGGCCTCGCTGGTCTGGTACGACACGCCGGCGCGGATCCGTCAGCTGCAGGGCATGACCATGGCGCAACTCCAGCAGGAGATCGCCAGTCACTTTCCGGCGCGGCTGGGTCGTGTGACGCCGCAGGCGGCCGGCGCTTTTCCGCTCACCCGGCGTCATGCGCTGCAGTATGTCCAGCCCGGCCTGGCGCTGGTGGGCGATGCGGCGCATACCATTCATCCGCTGGCGGGGCAGGGGGTTAACCTTGGCTACCGCGATGTGGATGCCCTGCTGGAGATCCTGGCGCAAGCGCGCGGCCGGGGCGAAGACTGGGCCAGCCTGCCGGTGCTGAAGCGCTACCAGGCGCGGCGGCGAGCGGATAATTTTATCATGCAGTCGGGGATGGATTTGTTTTATGCCGGTTTCAGCAATGACCTGGCGCCGGTGCGGATGCTGCGTAATATTGGCCTGATGGCGGCTGAACGCGCCGGGGTGTTGAAGCGTCAGGCGCTGAAGTATGCCTTAGGCTTGTAAAACCGGCTTCCCGGGCAGGGGCGTAGTGGAGAGCGCCTGCCCGGCAGTCAGTACTGCGTAAGCGTGTCAGGACGCCAATAGCAAAAAAGCTCACCGAAGTGAGCTTTTTTGCATTTAAGTGGCTGGGGTACGAGGATTCGAACCTCGGAATGCCGGAATCAGAATCCGGTGCCTTACCGCTTGGCGATACCCCAATTGTCTGTTGCGCTTTACCGTAACTACCCCGGTTGAGGGCAACAGTGCGTTCACTGCTGAACGACTTTTTAATTTGGCTGGGGTACGAGGATTCGAACCTCGGAATGCCGGAATCAGAATCCGGTGCCTTACCGCTTGGCGATACCCCAACAAATTGTTTCGGAATTATCGATGCGTATCGATACGTCCTGAATATGGTGGCTACGACGGGATTCGAACCTGTGACCCCATCATTATGAGTGATGTGCTCTAACCAGCTGAGCTACGTAGCCAAATTGTCTTACTGTTTCTTCGATGGCTGGGGTACCTGGATTCGAACCAGGGAATGCCGGTATCAAAAACCGGTGCCTTACCGCTTGGCGATACCCCAATACCGTCGCGGTGAACCGCAAATATCGAAGAAATATGGCTGGGGTACCTGGATTCGAACCAGGGAATGCCGGTATCAAAAACCGGTGCCTTACCGCTTGGCGATACCCCATCCGTACAACGCTAACTGGTGAATGGTGCGGGAGGCGAGACTTGAACTCGCACACCTTGCGGCGCCAGAACCTAAATCTGGTGCGTCTACCAATTTCGCCACTCCCGCAAAAAAGATGGTGGCTACGACGGGATTCGAACCTGTGACCCCATCATTATGAGTGATGTGCTCTAACCAGCTGAGCTACGTAGCCATCTTTTTTTCGCGTAACCTTATCGGCGTTGCGGGGCGCATTATGCGTATTGGGCCTGCGAGCGTCAACCTCTTTTTCAAGGAAAATCGTTGTAATGTGACTGTTTGGTTAGGTTGCGAACAGCTCGCTGCAATATTCGGCAATTATTGGTTATTTATCGTTTTTCAGCGGCATAAATCCTGCAAAAAGAAAACGGACCCCGGAGGGTCCGTTTCGCGTTTCACCGCCCGTCAGGGCTTATTTGTAGGCTGACTGGTGGACGCCCACCGCACGGCCTGATGGATCGTTCATGGTCTTGAACGCTTCATCCCACTCAATGGCTTTCGCTGAAGAGCAGGCCACCGACGGACCGCCAGGGACACACTCCGCCGCGCTCGGCAGCGGGAACAGCTCTTCGAAGATCTCGCGGTACAGATAGCCTTCTTTGGAGGTCGGCGTGTTGTACGGGAAACGGAAGCTCGCCGTTTCCAGCTGCTGATCGCTGATCTGCTTCGCGGCCACTTCTTTCAGCGTATCGATCCAGCTGTAGCCGACGCCGTCAGAGAACTGCTCTTTCTGCCGCCAGGCAACGCTGGCCGGCAGGTAGGATTCAAAGCATTCACGCAGCACGTGTTTTTCCATTTTGCCGTTGCCGCACATCTTATCCTGCGGGTTGATGCGCATCGCCACGTCGAGGAACTTCTTGTCGAGGAACGGCACGCGGGCTTCCACGCCCCAGGCGGACATCGCTTTGTTGGCGCGGGCGCAGTCAAACATATGCAGCGCCTGCAGCTTGCGCACCGTCTCTTCGTGCAGTTCTTTGGCGTTCGGCGCCTTATGGAAATAGAGGTAGCCGCCGAACACTTCGTCCGAACCTTCGCCGGAAAGCACCATTTTGATGCCCATGGCTTTAATTTTACGCGACATCAGGTACATCGGCGTCGAGGCGCGAATGGTGGTCACGTCATACGTTTCGATGTGATAGATAACGTCGCGGATCGCATCCAGCCCTTCCTGGACCGTAAAGTGAATTTCGTGGTGTACGGTGCCGAGGTGGTTGGCCACTTCCTGCGCCGCTTTCAGGTCAGGAGAGCCTTCCAGACCGACCGCGAAAGAGTGCAACTGCGGCCACCAGGCTTCGCTACGCTCCTGATCTTCGACGCGACGGGCGGCGAATTTCTTGGTGATAGCCGAGATGACCGATGAATCAAGACCGCCGGAGAGCAGCACGCCGTAAGGCACGTCGGACATCAGGTGGCTTTTCACCGACTCTTCCAGCGCCTGGCGCAGCTCGTTCTTATCGGTAACGTTGTCTTTCACCGCGTCGTAATCGAACCAGTCACGCTGATAGTACTGGCGAATTTCGCCGTCTTTGCTCCACAGGTAGCTGCCCGCCGGGAACTCTTTAATGGTGCGGCATACCGGCACCAGCGCTTTCATTTCGGAGGCGACATAGAAGTTGCCGTGTTCGTCATGGCCCATATACAGCGGAATAATACCGATATGGTCGCGACCAATTAAGTACGCGTCTTTCTCGCTGTCGTACAGGGCGAAGGCGAACATCCCCTGCAGGTCGTCGAGGAACTCAGGGCCTTTTTCCTGATACAGCGCGAGGATCACTTCGCAGTCAGAGCCGGTCTGGAACTGATAGCGATCGCCATACTCCGCGCGCAGCGCCTGATGGTTGTAGATCTCGCCGTTAACGGCCAGCGCATGGGTTTTTTCGGCGTTGTACAGCGGCTGGGCACCGGCGTTGACGTCGACAATAGACAGGCGCTCGTGCGCCAGAATCGCTTTGTCGCTGGCATACACGCCAGACCAGTCCGGACCGCGATGGCGCATCAGGCGGGAAAGCTCCAGCGCCTTTTTACGCAGCTCGCCTGCGTCAGTTTTAATATCCAGTACGCCAAAAATAGAACACATAGCCTTCTCCATTACCCTGTCGTGTTTGATGTTGTGCTGGCTTCGTCTCGTGGCGAAGCCTGAGTGCGTGCTTAAGAAAATGCCGTAAAGGGGGCGCTGGCGCAAGGGTTTTGCGGCCTGAAAAAGAAAAAACGCAACTGTGATTGTTGAACAGTAAAAAAAGAGTATCTTTTGAGCGACTTTATTGAAGAATACGCATTTATAGGCCGTTTTTATTAGATGGATGACTTTTGGCAGGCGCTATAAATGAAAAACCACGTCCTGCGACGTGGTTGGCATCAGAAAATATCGATTTCCGCGACGGAAGGGTAAATCCACGACGGGCGAAACGGCATGCTGTCGATGTCATCGAGGGTGGAGACGCCGGAGAGCACCAGAATAGTCTCCAGCCCCGCCTGGAAGCCGGCCAGAATGTCAGTGCGCAGGTTATCGCCGACGATCACCGTCTGCTCGGAGTGAGCCTGCATTTTGTTCAGCGCTGAACGGATGATCCACGGGCTGGGTTTACCGACGTAAAACGGCTTACGGCCGGAGATCTTCTCGATCCCGGCGCACAGCGCGCCACAGGCCGGATAGTAGCCGCGACCGTGCGTATCCGGGTTGGTAGCAATGAAGCGGGCGCCGTTGGCAACGAAGAAGGCGGCCTTATGCATCATCTCCCAGTTGAATGAACGGGTTTCCCCGACGATGACAAAATCCGGGTTCACATCGGTGATGGTAAAGCCGGCTTTGTAGAGTTCGTGGATCAGCGCCCCTTCACCCACCACATAGGCTTTCTTGCCTTCCTGGCGGCGCAGGAAATCGGCGGTGGCCATCGCCGAGGTGTAAAACGCGGTATCCGGCACGTCGATGCCGGCGGTGGCGAAACGGTTGGCCAAATCCTGGCCGGTTTGCGACGGGTAGTTGGTCAGCATTACCAGCGGCATGCCTTTATCGAGGATGCGTTTGATAAACTCGGCAGCGCCGGGAACGGCGACGTTATCGTGCATCAGTACGCCGTCAATATCACAAATTATGTTTTGAATGGTCATGGTGGGTCCAGAATCATTAACAAAGACGAAACTATACTCGTCATCGATGAGGTTTCACATCGCTGGTGGACCATACCCACCAGCGACAGGGTGATGCGGATCGTTTCGCGCTATCAATAAAGAGGCGATTAGCTCTCAAGCAAACGCTGCAGCAGCGTGCCATTGAGCATAGCGCGTTTGACCAGCGCGAAGGCGCCAATCGCTGAGCGATGGTCGAGGGTAGAACGCACCACCGGCAGGTTCTTGCGAAACGCTTTCAGCGCCTGGGCGTTAATGCAGCCTTCGATGGCCGGAAGAAGGACCTTTTCAGCTTCCACTATTTCGCCGGCGACAACGATTTTTTGTGGGTTGAACAGGTTAATCGCGATGGCGATCGTTTTCCCGAGGTGACGCCCCACGTACTCAATCACCTCGCAGGCCAGGGCATCGCCCTTGTTGGCCGCTTTGCAGATAGTTTTGATCGTGCAGTCATCCGGCGTCAAACGGCTCTGGTAGCCCTGCTCAAGCAGGTGGCGAACCCGCTGTTCGATGGCGGCATTGGCCGCGACGGTCTCCAGACAGCCGAAGTTGCCGCAGTGGCAGCGCTCGCCCAGCGGATCGACCTGAATGTGGCCAATTTCGCCGACGTTGCCGTTCCGGCCAATAAAAATGCGCCCGTTAGAGATGATGCCCGCGCCGGTACCGCGGTGCACGCGCACCAGGATGGAGTCTTCGCAGTCCTGACTTGCACCGAAATAGTGCTCGGCCAGCGCCAGGCTGCGGATGTCGTGCCCGACATAGCAGGTGACGTTGAAGCGTTTTTCCAGCGCTCCGACCAGGCCCCAGTTTTCCACCGCAATATGCGGCATATAGCGGATCACGCCGCTTTCCGGGTCGACGAGGCCTGGCAGGATCACCGAGATGGCGATCAGCTCGCGAATTTTGCGCTGACAGTTTTCGATAAAGGTGGCGATGATATTCAGCAGGGCGTGTTCCAGCGTTTCCTGGGTGCGCTCGGGCAGGGGAAAATGTTCCTCTTCCAGGGTCTTGCTGCTTAAATCATACAGGGTCAGAGTGGCGTCATAGCGGCCAAGCCGCACGCCGATGGCGTTGAAGTTGCGGGTTTCAGCGATGATAGAGATAGCGCGGCGGCCTCCGGTGGAGGCCTGCTGATCGACTTCTTTGATCAGGCCGCGCTCAATAAGCTGACGCGTGATTTTGGTCACGCTGGCAGGGGCAAGCTGGCTTTGTTCGGCTATCTGAATGCGCGAGATAGGCCCATGCTGGTCAATCAGGCGGTACACGGCCGCGCTGTTCAGTTGTTTTACGAGGTCAACGTTACCAATTTGAGCTTGTCCGCCTGCTGTCATACTTTTACTTACTCAGTGACGACCTCGTTACCATTAACGATGGTCTTGGTGATTTTATAATCGCGTGTAAAGGCGGTCAGGTTAGCGACCATGCCCGGCGCAATGCTGCCGAGCTGCTTGTCCACACCGATAGCGCGCGCGGGATAGAGCGTCGCCATCCGCAATACTTCGTCCAGTGCCACGCCGCAATGCTCCACCAGATTACGCACCCCTTCAATCATGGTCAGGGAGGAGCCGCTGAGCGTGCCGTTTTCATCTACGCACAGTCCATTGCGGTAGTATATTGTTTTCCCGGCAAAAATGAACTGGTCAATATTCGCCCCCGCCGGCGCGGTGGCGTCGGTGACCAGACACAGTTTGTCGCCTTTCAGGCGCTTGGCGTTACGTACGTTGGCATAATCGACATGCATCCCGTCGACAATAATACCGCAGTAGACATCCGGCTCGTCAAAAATCGCCCCGGCCAGACCCGGTTCGCGTCCGGTAATATACGGCATCGCGTTATACAGGTGAGTGGCGAAGGTAATGCCGGCGCGGAAGCCGACTTTCGCCTCTTTCAGCGTGGCGTTGGAGTGGCCGGCGGAGACGACGATCCCGGCGGCAACCAGCTTGCGGATCACTTCCGGCTCAACGCGCTCAGGGGCGAGGGTCACCTTGGTGATCACATCGGCGTTATCGCAGAGGAAATCGACCAGCGCGGCGTCCGGTTTACGCACGTAGTCCGGGTTGTGGGTGCCTTTCTTGACGATATTCAGCCACGGCCCTTCAAGATGCAGACCCAGCGCCTGATTCGGGTGTTTTTGCAGGTATTCGCGCATGACGCGGATACCTTGCTTCATCAGATCGTCACTGGAGGTAATCAGCGTCGGCAGGAAGCTGGTGCAGCCTGAACGTTCGTTCGCCTTCTGCATGATCTCCAGCGTTTCAACGGTGACCGCCTCTGGGCTGTCGTTAAACTGCACGCCGCCGCAGCCATTGAGCTGAACGTCGATAAAACCGGGGGCAATTATTGCGCCGTTGACCGAGCGCTGCTCCATGTCAGACGGCAAATCCGCCAGCGGACAGAGACGTTCGATTAGGCCATCGGCGATAACAACCGCATGGTCATCGAGAATTTCATGACCGGTATAAACCCGGCCCTGGGTTAATGCATACATTACGACCCCCGGTATATACGCCCCATCAGGTCAGCGATCGTTCATTTGCCGCCGGCATGATGATGCATACAAAGAAAAAGAGGGTCCCGCGCAAGTGGCGGGACACGACTACATTACAGACCTTTAATATTTTCAGCTTCTAATTCGTTGAAATATTTCAGGGTTTTCACTTTCAGCTCCATGGTGGACGGCTCGTCGCAGACAATCACCGCCTTCGGATGCAGCTGCAGGCAGGTAATGGTCCACATATGGTTGACGTTACCTTCTACCGCCGCCTGCAGCGCCAGCGCTTTCTGATGACCCAGCACCAGAATCATCACTTCTTCTGCATCCAGCAGGGTGCCTACGCCCACGGTCAACGCGTATTTCGGCACCAGATCCACATCACCATCGAAGAAGCGGGAGTTCGCCACACGGGTGTCATGGGTCAGGGTCTTAATACGGGTGCGGGACGCCAGAGAAGAGGCCGGTTCGTTGAACGCGATGTGACCATCGTTGCCTACACCGCCCATGAACAGGTGGATTTTACCGTAGGAACGAATTTTTTCTTCATAGCGACGGCATTCCGCATCGATGTCCGGCGCGTTACCATTCAGCAGGTTGATATTTTCTGCCGGAATATCAACGTGGTCAAAGAAATTACGGTGCATGAAGCTATGATAGCTTTCCGGATGCTCTTTTGGCAGGCCGACATATTCATCCATATTAAAGGTGACGACGTGTTTGAAGCTAACCTGGCCTGCTTTATGCATTTCAACCAGCGCTTTGTAGGCGGTCAGCGGAGTGCCACCGGTAGGCAGACCCAGCACGAACGGGCGGTCCGCGGTCGGTTTGAATGCATTAATACGGTTAACGATGTGGCGGGCAGCCCATTTACCGACCTGCTCAGCGGTTACCAGGGGGATCAGTCTCATTCTTCACCTCTATAGTTAAAGTAGATTCTGGCGGATTGGCGCCAGCACTCTGAGGAGAGTATTGCAGCAACTGCGCCGACCGGGGTCAATCCGTGTTGATTTTTTGAATGATAAAATAAGTTTTCGATGTTAGCCAGTGAAAGGGAGGGGGGAATACGATATTTGGTGATAATTATCACAAAAAATACCCGTTTAATTTGCGATACGAATTAATTTTTCACACACTTTGCCGGTAAGTGATAAAACCGACCTTGTTACACAATAAAAAAGTGGCTTTGAAAATGAGCCTCATCGGGGTCTCATAGGGGGAATAAGATGAATATTTTAGGTTTCTTTCAGCGACTGGGTAGGGCGTTGCAGCTCCCTATCGCAGTGCTGCCGGTCGCGGCATTGCTGCTGCGTTTCGGGCAACCAGACCTGTTGAATGTACCCTTCATCGCGCAAGCGGGTGGGGCGATCTTCGATAATCTGGCGCTGATCTTCGCAATTGGTGTGGCATCAAGCTGGTCCAAGGATAACGCGGGTTCTGCGGCGCTGGCCGGCGCAGTAGGGTATTTCGTGATGACCAAAGCGATGGTCACCATCAACCCGGAAATTAACATGGGCGTGCTGGCCGGTATCATTACCGGTCTGGTGGCAGGGGCGGTGTACAACCGCTGGGCCGGCATCAAGCTGCCGGACTTCCTGAGTTTCTTCGGCGGCAAACGCTTCGTGCCGATCGCCACCGGCTTCTTCTGTCTGATCCTCGCCGCGATCTTCGGCTACGTCTGGCCGCCGGTGCAACACGCTATCCACTCTGGTGGCGAATGGATCGTCTCCGCAGGGGCGCTCGGTTCCGGTATCTTTGGTTTCATCAACCGTCTGCTGATCCCAACCGGTCTGCATCAGGTGCTGAACACCATCGCCTGGTTCCAGATTGGTGAGTTCACTAACGCCGCTGGCGCTGTGTTCCACGGCGACATCAACCGCTTCTACGCCGGCGACGGCACCGCGGGGATGTTCATGTCCGGCTTCTTCCCGATCATGATGTTTGGTCTGCCGGGTGCGGCGCTGGCGATGTATCTGGCGGCGCCGAAAGCGCGTCGTCCGATGGTCGGCGGTATGCTGCTGTCCGTAGCCATCACCGCGTTCCTGACCGGGGTAACCGAGCCGCTGGAATTCCTGTTCATGTTCCTGGCTCCGCTGCTGTACCTCCTGCATGCGGTGCTGACCGGTATCAGCCTGTTCATCGCAACGGCGCTGGGTATCCATGCGGGCTTCTCCTTCTCCGCAGGTGCAATTGACTATGTGCTGATGTACAGCCTGCCAGCGGCCAGCAAAAACGTCTGGATGCTGCTGGTTATGGGCGTGGTGTTCTTCTTCGTCTACTTCCTGCTGTTCAGCGCGGTGATCCGCATGTTCAACCTGAAAACGCCGGGTCGTGAAGACAAAGCCGCTGACGTGGTAACGGAAGAAGCCAACAGCAACACTGAAGAGGGCCTGACCCAGCTGGCGACCAGCTATATCGCCGCGGTGGGCGGAACGGACAACCTGAAAGCCATTGACGCCTGTATCACCCGTCTGCGTCTGACTGTGGGCGATTCGGCGAAAGTGAACGACGCGGCCTGTAAACGTCTCGGCGCGTCCGGGGTGGTGAAACTGAATAAGCAAACCATCCAGGTTATCGTCGGTGCGAAAGCAGAATCTATCGGCGATGAGATGAAAAAAGTGGTTACCCGCGGCCCGGTAGCGGCAGCAGCAGCCGCACCGGCTGGCAATGTCGCCACCGCAGCGCCAGCGGCTAAACCGCAGGCGGTAGCGAATGCGAAGACCGTTGAGTCGCTGATTTCGCCGATTACCGGTGACGTGGTGGCGCTCGAACAGGTGCCGGACGAAGCCTTCGCCAGCAAAGCCGTCGGCGACGGTATCGCGGTGAAACCGACCAGCAACATCGTTGTCGCGCCAGCGGCGGGTACTGTGGTGAAAATTTTCAACACTAACCACGCGTTCTGCCTCGAAACCAACAACGGCGCGGAAATCGTCGTCCACATGGGTATCGACACCGTGGCGCTGGAAGGCAAGGGCTTCAAACGTTTGGTTGAAGAGGGCACGGACGTGAAGGCCGGTGAGCCGATCCTGGAAATGGATCTGGACTTCCTCAACGCCAACGCGCGCTCAATGATCAGTCCGGTCGTCTGCAGCAACAGCGATGACTACAGCGCGCTGGTGATACTGGCGAGCGGTAAGGTCGTTGCCGGCCAGACGCCGCTGTATGAGATTAAAGGCAAGTAAGGCTCCTGAGTCGAGTTTATGCCTCAGCGGCGAAGGGAAACCTTCGCCGCTTTTTTTTCCAGCAATCGGCCCCATAATCCTCTTCTGATACCTATTTTACGTAACTAATAGTTGTCACTACGTCCTGCTTGTAAGATCATGTGCCGTTATACGTTGTTTACGCTTTGAGGAACCCGTGATGAGTGAGGCAGAAGCCCGCCCGACTAACTTTATCCGTCAGATCATTGATGAAGATCTGGCTACCGGTAAACATACCACCGTTCACACTCGCTTCCCGCCGGAGCCGAACGGTTATCTGCACATTGGCCATGCGAAATCCATCTGCCTGAACTTCGGCATCGCGCAGGATTATCAGGGTCAATGCAACCTGCGTTTCGATGACACCAACCCGGTGAAAGAAGATATCGAATACGTGGAGTCGATTAAAAACGACGTGCAGTGGTTAGGTTTCCACTGGTCCGGGGACGTTTGCTACTCGTCTGATTACTTTGATCAGCTGCATCAGTATGCGGTTGAGCTGATCAACAAAGGTCTGGCCTATGTTGATGAACTCTCTCCTGATGAAATTCGCGAATACCGCGGCACCCTGAAAGCGCCGGGTAAAAACAGCCCGTATCGCGACCGCAGCGTGGAAGAAAACCTGGCGCTGTTTGAAAAAATGCGCAGCGGCGGCTTCGAAGAGGGTAAAGCCTGCCTGCGCGCGAAGATCGATATGGCATCGCCGTTCATCGTGATGCGCGATCCGGTGCTGTACCGCATTAAGTTCGCTGAGCATCATCAGACCGGCAACAAGTGGTGCATCTACCCGATGTATGACTTCACCCACTGCATCAGCGATGCGCTGGAAGGCATCACCCACTCGCTGTGTACCCTGGAGTTCCAGGACAACCGCCGCCTGTACGACTGGGTGCTCGACAACATCAGCATTCCGGTTCACCCGCGTCAGTATGAATTCTCGCGCCTGAATCTCGAATACACCGTGATGTCCAAGCGTAAGCTGAACCAGCTGGTGACCGAGAAGCACGTGGAAGGCTGGGATGACCCGCGTATGCCGACCATCTCTGGTCTGCGTCGCCGTGGCTACACCGCTGAATCCATCCGCGAGTTCTGCAAGCGCATCGGCGTGACCAAGCAGGACAACACCATCGAGATGGCATCGCTGGAGTCCTGCATTCGTGAAGATCTCAACGAAAACGCCCCGCGCGCGATGGCGGTGATCGATCCGGTGAAACTGGTTATCGAGAACTATCCGCAGGGCGAAAGCGAAATGGTGGCGATGCCGAACCATCCGAACAAGCCGGAAATGGGCAGTCGTGAAGTGCCGTTCAGCGCCGAAATCTGGATCGATCGCGCTGACTTCCGTGAAGAAGCCAACAAACAGTACAAGCGTCTGGTGCTGGGTAAAGAAGTGCGTCTGCGCAATGCCTACGTGATCAAAGCGGAACGCGTGGAGAAAGATGCCGAAGGCAATATCACCACTATTTTCTGCACCTACGATGCCGATACCCTGAGTAAAGATCCGGCCGACGGTCGCAAGGTCAAAGGCGTGATCCACTGGGTGAGTGCGGCGCATGCGCTGCCGGTGGAGATCCGTCTCTACGATCGCCTGTTCAGCGTACCAAACCCGGGGGCGGAGGAAGATTTCCTCGCGGTAATCAACCCGGATTCGCTGGTGATTAAGCAGGGATATGCGGAGCCGAGCCTGGCGCAGGCCGAAGCAGGCAAAGCTTACCAGTTTGAGCGTGAAGGTTACTTCTGCCTCGACAGTCGCTATGCAAACGCCTCCAGTCTGGTGTTCAACCGCACTGTCGGGCTGCGTGATACCTGGGCGAAAGTCGGCGAATAAATTTCCCTCCCGTAAAAGCGTCGCACCTTGCGGCGCTTTTTTTTTGTTTCAGAATCAGCCAATTAAACTTTTCATTTTCGCGATGCGAATTAATCCTGTTACTGCGCGGTAATAAATAGCGCTTCTGATGTTTCCTGTCATATACAAAAAACCAATGTAATCGCTTTCAGTTCTTCTATTTTTCCCTGATTTTGCAATGACTTCCATGACAAAATTATCAGGGATAAGACTGTAACAAAAAGACATAAATTATGTGCGCTTTGTCATAATCTTAAGCTTTGCCTCACGAAAAACATTGATAATTCGCGTCACGAAAAATAGTCTATCTACAGTGGTTTCGCGGCCTTTTTCACCGCCCCACATTTTGCAGTTTTATTTATTTTTTTAGCGAATGACCGTTGGTCTTCGCCTTTTAAAACGTCAAAGAGGATATGCACATGCGTACGTTTAGTGGCAAACGTAGTACGCTGGCGCTGGCTATTGCCGCCGTCACCGCGATGTCGGGCTGGGTTGTGGTTCCGCAGGCCAGCGCAGCAGGCTTTATCGATGATTCAACCTTAACCGGCGGTATCTATTACTGGCAGCGTGAGCGTGACCGTAAAGATGTCACCGACGGCGACAAATATAAAACCAACCTTTCCCACTCCACGTGGAACGCTAACCTGGACTTCCAGTCCGGCTATGCTGCCGATATGTTTGGCCTTGATATTGCTGCATTTACCGCGATTGAAATGGCCGAGAACGGCGATAGCGGCCACCCGAACGAAATTGCCTTCTCATCGCGCAACAAAGCTTATGACGAAGACTACTCCGGCGATAAGAGCGGTATCAGCCTGTATAAAGCCGCCGCGAAATTCAAATATGGTCCGGCGTGGGCACGTGCGGGCTATATCCAGCCAACCGGCCAGACTCTGCTGGCCCCGCACTGGAGCTTTATGCCAGGTACCTATCAGGGGGCGGAGGCCGGGGCTAACTTCGACTATGGCACGGCGGGCGCGTTAAGTTTCTCCTATATGTGGACGAACGAGTATAAAGCGCCATGGCATATCGAGATGGACGATTTCTATCAGAACGACAAGAAAACCAAAGTTGATTATCTCCACTCCGTCGGCGCCAAATATGATTTCAAAAACGACCTGGTGCTGGAGGCGGCATTTGGTCAGGCTCAGGGCTATATCGATCAGTACTTTGCTAAAGCCAGCTACAAGTTTGACGTCGCCGGCGCGCCGCTGAGCACCAGCTACCAGTTCTACGGCACCCGCGATAAGGTCAGCAACGGCGGGGTCAATGACATCTATGACGGCACCGCATGGCTGCAGGCGTTAACCTTCGGCTATAAAGTGGCGGATGTGCTGGACCTGCGTCTGGAAGGCACCTGGGTGAAGGCCGATGGCCAGCAGGGCTACTTCCTGCAGCGTATGACGCCGACCTATGCCTCTTCCAACGGTCGTCTCGATATCTGGTGGGATAACCGCTCCGACTTTAACGCCAACGGCGAAAAAGCGGTCTTCTTCGGCGCGATGTATGACATGAAAAACTGGGATATGCCTGGCTGGGCGTTTGGCGCGTCTTATGTCTACGCCTGGGATGCGAAGCCGGGAAGAATGTCCTCTCCGGATGCGTACTATGACCCTGACTATCGCCTGAAAGAATCGGCTTACAGCCTGGATGCGTTGTATACCGTGCAGGAAGGTCGGGCGAAGGGCACCCTGTTCAAACTGCACTTTACCCAGTACGACAACCATTCCGATATTCCGAGCTGGAGCGGCGGCTACGGCAACATCTTCCAGGATGAGCGCGACGTGAAGTTCATGGTTATCGCCCCGTTCACTATTTTCTGATGCCTGCGCGGCGGGCGTGAGCCTGCCGCACCTCTGGGAGAACGACAATGAAAAAAATGCTGCTTATTGCCATGATGGCCTCGGGTCTGGTGGCCTGCGCCACGTCGCCGGCACCGAAAGAAGACACCAAACTGAAAGATGCCTATAGCGCCTGTATTAATACGGCGGAGGGGAATCCGGACAAGATTGAAGCCTGTCAGAGCGTACTGAATGTACTGAAAGAGGATAAACGGCACCAGCAATTTGCCAATCAGGAGAGCGTTCGCGTCCTGGATTACCAACAGTGTATTCAGGCCACCCGCACCGGCAACGATCAGGCGGTGAAAGCGCGCTGCGACCAGATCTGGAAGGAGATCCGCAGCAATAATACGACCCATTAAATCAGACGTTAGCGGCAAACGGGCGGAGCATACCTCCGCCCGTTTGTTTTTTTAGCGCTGACTCTCCGCCGGTTGATAGCCTCGGCTCAGCCGCACGAACAGCAGCGCGGTGGCAATGAACCCGCACAGCGCGGCGCACATTAGCCACCAGCCCGGCGCGCTTTTATCGCCGGTGAGCTCGACCAGGGCGGTAGAGATAGCCGGCGTCAGGCCGCCGAAAATGGCAGTAGCGAGACTAAAGGCCAGAGAGAATCCCACAGTGCGGACGTACACCGGCATCACTTCGGTGAGCGCCGCCACCATCGCGCCGTTATACATGCCAAAGAAGAACGAGAACCACAGCAGGACCAGTGTCATACGGGTGAAATCGGGCGCGGCGGTGAGCCAGTGCATCACCGGCCAGGTGGTGAGCAGCGCCAGCAGGGTAATGCCCATCAGCACCGGACGACGACCGATCCGATCAGAGATCGCCCCGCCAATCGGTAACCAGATAAAGTTGGAGATGCCCACCAGCATGGTCACCAGCAGGCTGTCGCGAGCGCTGAGGTGCAGCACCGCTCTGCCGTAGGTCGGCGTATAGACGGTGATAAAATAAAAGGTGGTGGTGGTCATCGCCACCAGCAACGTCCCGGCGGTAATAATGCGCCAGTTCCTGGCGATAGTGGTCAGGATCTCTTTAGTATCCGGGCGATGTTTACGCTGCAGGAACTCCTCAGTCTCCTGCAGCGAGCGGCGCAGCACGAAAATCAGCGGAATAATCAGGCAGCCAATGAAGAAAGGGATGCGCCAGCCCCAGTCGGCGATCTCCTCATGCTCAAGCGTGGCGTTCAGCGCATAGCCAATCAACGCCGCCATGACGATAGCCACCTGCTGGCTGGCGGACTGCCAACTGGTATAGAAGCCTTTATTGCCCGGCGTGGCGATTTCCGACAGATAGACCGACACCCCGCCAAGCTCGACGCCCGCGGAAAACCCCTGCAGCAAGCGGCCCACTAACACGAGGATCGGCGCCAGCACGCCGATGGTCTGATAGCCAGGCACCAGGGCGATGAGTAGCGTCCCGCAGCCCATGATCGCCAGGGTGACCATCAGCCCTTTGCGGCGACCGATTCTGTCGATATAGGCGCCGAGGACCACCGCGCCGATGGGGCGCATCAGGAAGCCCGAACCAAACACCGCAAAGGTCAGCATCAGCGCTGCGAACTCGCTCTCCGCCGGAAAGAAGGTGCGGGCGATATAGGTGGCATAAAAGCCAAACAGGAAAAAGTCGAACTGTTCGAGAAAATTACCGCTGGTCACGCGGAGGATAGCGCCGACGGTGCCGGCGCGCGTGGATTGTTGCGTCATAGGGTGTGCTCTCCATTGTCTTTATCTTGTTTTTATAGAGGTAAGAGGGAGCGGGTTAGTCGCCTGCGACTGCCGCCTGTTTTCCGCGCCGCTTCTCAATTGCCCACTTGAGTAGCGCCGCACAGCGATAAAATCCGTGGGCAAATTTTCCGTAGGGAAGGGTTAAGAACAGGGCCATTACCACCCCGAGGTGAACAGCGAGCAAAATACCCATCCATGAGGTATCCCGTCCCGCCAGCAGCGCCAGGCCGGTGAAGCTGGTCAGCAGCAGTAGCAGGATAAAGCCGCGGTCCATCGGTTTTTGTCGTGCATCGCCGTGCAACGGCGACCGGCGCAGGTTTAGCCACAGCAGGCCAGCCGGCCCCACCAGCAGGCCGATGCCGCCAAGGGTCCCCAGCAGCACCGGGACGCTGAAGAACGGGTAGGGAGCTTCCCGGTCGGCGAAATAGTGATAGCCCGTGGCCACCACGGTGGCGGCGAAGCAGAGCATAAAGCCGTAGAAGGTGAAGTGGTGGAAACGGCGGCGCATCAGCGTGAAGGCGTCATCGGCTTCGTTGCAGCCTTTGCCATGCCCGCCATCGAGATATTTCAGCGTCAACGCATCCTGTGAGGCCTTTGCGATATCAACCGCGTGCGGCTGGCCCGGGGAGATCTCGCGCCAGAAGCGGATCACCCCGGTCATCAGCAAGCCAAAGGCCAGCACGAAGACCGAGCCAAACATCCACGCCAGCAGGTTATGCGGGAATATCTGATAGAAATCGCCCGCCAGCGGCGGATGAAGCAGCGAGCCTTTGAGCCCCATCGCCAGCAGCAGAAAGAAAATCAGTCCGCCGACCAGCGCCAGTACGGTGGTCACACCAGCCCGGCGGTACAGGCTGCCAAAGGCGGCGGGCTGGGCGTAATGCTGATAAGTTTCCAGCCGAACTTCGGCCATCGCCTTCGGCACGTTAATCGCGAATTCGTGCGGCGGCGCGTACTGACAGGCGTGCAGGCAGGCGCCGCAGTTATGACACAGGTTAGCCAGATAGTTAATATCTGCTTTGCCAAAGGCCAGGCGCTGGGTCATCGCCGGGAATACGGCGCAAAACCCTTCGCAGTAGCGGCAGGCGTTACATACCTGCATCACCCTTTCCACTTCCGCCTCCGGCTCGGTGATGATCTGCGCCTCAATGATCAGCTTCTCAAGCGACTTCATGGTGTTTCTCCTGCTGTGCCGCCCGGGCGGCTTGCTGGCCGGCAATGCGGCCGAAGGTGGTGCCGATCGACATCCCGACGCCGGCGGTATAGCCTTTGCCCAGCACGTTGCCAGCCATCATTTCCCCGGCGACAAACAGGTTGCGGCTGGGTTTACCGGCGAAGTGGACGGCGGCGGTGTCGTCGACGTAGAGCCCGAGGTAGGTGAAGGTGATCCCCGGACGTAAGGCATAGCCGTAGTAAGGCGGCGTATCGATAGGCCGCGCCCAGTGGGTCTTTGGCGGCGTCAGGCCGGCGGTGGCGCAGTTATCCAGGCGGGTATGATCGAACTGGCCTGGCGCGCAGGCGGCATTATAGTCGGCGATGGTTTGCGTAAAGCGTTCGCTGTCCAGGCCGAGCTGGCGGGCCAGCTCGGGAAGGGTGTTGGCCTGAGCGCCGGGAAAGACGGGCGGCATAAAGTGGCCGATGGCTTTGCTGTCGATGATCGAGTAGCCGATTTGCCCGGGCTGGTGGGCGACCAGCCGGCCCCAGATGGCATAGCGTTTGGGCCAGAAATCTTCTCCTTCATCGTAAAAACGGTCGGCATCGCGGTTGACCACTACCCCCAGCGACACGCAGTCGACGCGGGTACAGATCCCGCCATCGTAGAGCGGCGCCCGGGCGTCAATGGCGACGCAGTGGGACTGCGAGGGATCGCCGATAATATCGGCCCCGGCGTCGATCATAAACTTGAGCAGCACTCCCTGGTTGAAGCGGGTGCCGCGGATGAGAAAGTTATCGGCGGGCCATTCACCGCGGTCATTTTGCCCCCAGGCCTCGCGCAGCCATTCGCGGTTGGATTCAAATCCGCCGGCGGCGAGGACGCAGCTTTTCGCAACAATCCGTTCCTCGCCCGCCAGCGCGGCGACAAATTCGCCGTTGCGCAGCTCGAGAGCCTGCACCGGCGTGTTGTAGCGGATCTGCACCCCCATCTGCTCCGCGCTGCGGTAATAGGCATTGACCAGCGCTTTGCCGCCGCCCATAAAAAAGGCGTTGGTGCGGGCTACGTGCAGGGCGCCGGAGAGCGGCGGCTGAAAGTTAACTCCGTGCTGGCGCATCCAGTCCCGGCATTGTGACGAGGTGCGGATCACCAGTCGGGCCAGCGCTTCGTTGGTATTCCCCTCGGTGACGCGCAGCAGATCCTGCCAGTACTCTTCTTCCGGGTAGCTGTCGACCAGCACGTCCTGCGGCGCATCGTGCATACAGCGCAGGTTACGCGTGTGCTGCGAGTTGCCGCCGCGCCACTCCCGCGGCGCCGCCTCCAGCAGCAGCACCGAGGCGCCAGCTTCCCGGGCGGTTAAGGCGGCGCATAGCGCGGCATTGCCGCCGCCAATCACCAGTACATCCACCATTATCGGCTCCCTTACAATTTAATTAATTGTTAAATTTGTAATGGGAATGTAGGTGGTAACAGCGGTGAGGCGCTATGGTGTAATGCTAAAGAGGGGTTTAGTAAGCGTAAAGGGTAGCACCCGGCCAGCGGTCAGACTCCACCAGCTGGCGCATGACTTTGCTGAGTATCACTCGAGCCGCAAGGCCTGCCGGAGTGAGTTCATCATCAGACAGACTGACCAGAAAGTTGGGGCGACTGAGTATCGGGTTGACGACGTCGATCACCCTCAGCGCCTGATGGTCGAGGTGGGAGATGGCGGCCCCGGGCTGCAGGGTGGCCCCCAGTCCGCTGCGCACGGCCTGCATCAGCAGGGCCAGACCGTCAATGTCCGCCACCACCTCAACGCTGAGATGATGCTGCTGGCAAACTGCCTCCAGCCTGCCGCGCAGGCCATGGCCCTGGCTTGGCATAATCAACGGCAGGGAGGTGAGCTGGTCAGGGGAGATGTGGTCCTCCTGCAGGGGGGCCAACAGCGCATGGGTGCCAATCAGGAACAGGCGTTCTTCCAGCACCGGTCTGGCGCTCCAGCGCAGGATCTTTTCCTGCTGGAAAACGATAGCTAAATCGAGCTGGCGGGTGTTGATCATCCGCTCCAGATTACCGGAGAGGCTTTCCACCAAATGCAGGCGCACGTCGGGATAGCTTTCGCGCATCGCATTGATGAACGGGACGCCGAGAACGGAGGCGGTGCTGGGGGCCATGCCGACGCTAACGTGGCCTGACAGGCGCGCCTCGCGGGCGGCGAGGATGGCATCATCGGCATGGCGCAGCGCCAGCTGTGCCTGCGAGTAGAAAGCGAGACCCGCGCTGGTGGGCGTGACCCCGCGGGAGGTCCGCTGCAGCAGGCGAATGGCCAGTTCGTTTTCCAGGCGTGCGATCTGCTGGCTGAGCGCCGAGACGCCGATATTAAGATCAAGCGCGGCGCGCCCCATGCTGCCGGTTTCAACAATGCGCACAAAATAGCGTAGCTGGCGAAGTTCCATATCAACTCTCCGGACAAAACGGGGACGCGGGAAGGTCACCTGTGGGACGAGAGCGGTAAGGGCAGCAGAGGCGCCCATAAAAAAGCCAACCGGCAGGTTGGCTTTTCAGTCTCAGCGAAGCGGGGAATTATTTTTCCACCGCGTCGTGGGCGTGTTCGTCCTCGCGGCAATCACCTTCCGCACAGTGGCCGTACAGATACAGACTGTGGTTGGTCAGGCGGATGCCGTGGCGGGAGGCAATTTCACGCTGGCGTAATTCGATCGAGTCATCGCTGAATTCGATCACTTTGCCGCAGTCGAGGCAAATCAGGTGATCGTGGTGATGCTGCTGGGTCAGTTCGAAAACGGATTTACCGCCTTCAAAATTATGACGAGTCACGATACCGGCATCATCAAACTGGTTGAGTACGCGGTAAACGGTCGCCAGACCGATCTCTTCGCCCATGTCGATCAGGCGTTTATATAAGTCTTCCGCACTGACATGATGGTTATCCGGTTCCTGCAGCACTTCAAGGATTTTCAGTCGAGGAAGTGTGACTTTCAGGCCAGCCTTCTTTAATGCGGTATTGTTGTCAGTCATGCGGAATCTGTCCTGTTGCTAAACGATCTACTTCCTTCAACGGAAGTCATACAGAAATTAACCCGACGTAATGCGTCTCATTATAGAACTGCCACTGGTAAATGAAAACTGCAAGCATCAGGCCTGGTTTGCTGTCAAAAACGAGGCACCAGCTACAAACTGCGTCACGTGCCTCGTAGAATCAGAGGACATTGTACAGATATGTGATTAAAAGTTAAAAACTTGTAGCTATTAGTTTGATTGCTTTTGTCTATTAATGCGACGCAACTCAATGATTGCGCCGCTTAATCATCAGGCGTTTTTGATTTCTTCGAGGTGCAGCTCTTCGGCAACCTGCTTCACCCATTTCTCAACGCGCTCGTTGGTCAGCTCCGGCTGGCGGTCTTCATCAATGGCGAGGCCGACGAAGTGGTCGTCATCTGCCAGGCCTTTGGAGGCCTCAAAATGATACCCGGCTGTCGGCCAGTGACCGACGATGGTCGCGCCGCGCGGCTCAATGATGTCGCGGATGGTGCCCAGCGCGTCACAGAAGTATTCTGCGTAGTCTTCCTGGTCGCCACAGCCGAACAGCGCCACCAGTTTACCATTGAAGTCGATCTCTTCCAGCGTCGGGAAGAAGTCGTCCCAGTCACACTGCGCTTCGCCGTAGTACCAGGTCGGGATACCGAGCAGCAGAATGTCGTGGGCTTCCAGGTCTTCTTTGCTGCTTTTGGCAATGTCGTGAACATCAGCAACATCTTTACCAAGCTGCTTTTGAATCATTTTTGCAATATTTTCGGTGTTGCCGGTGTCGCTGCCAAAAAAGATGCCGATGATTGCCATGAGTAAAATAACCTCTTGAAACTTAAATGATGTGGTAGGGACGCGATGCCCATAGATAACGGCAATCATAGCAGAACAGGCAAGGGCGCGGAAACAGCAATCACGCCCGACTGCACACTCTGCTACACGAATGCGGATTTTTCGCGGAAAGTTAGACTTTTCCCTGGCTGTGCAGGGCGCGCAATTGGGTCATCAGCATCTCTTCAATGAGATCGCTGCGGCTCATATTACGCGCTTCCGCCAGTTCATTGAGCGCATCGACCGCGTCGGCGTTGAGTTTTAACTCGACGCGCTTCAGCCCGCGAACCTTATCGCGTTTCAGCTGGTTACGTTTGTTGATGCGCAGTTGTTCATCGCGCGACAGCGGATTGGTTTTCGGTCTTCCCGGGCGACGCTCGTTTGCGAACAAATCTAATGTCGTACGGTCCGTTTGTTCTTTTGCCATGATTCTGAGTGACTTCGGGGAAACAAGCTGCCGGGCTCTAGCCGGCGCAGATAGCGCGCCATCATACATCAGGCGAACGGCTGCGCCAACGACCGCGGGCATTCTGCGGCGCGGTCGGGCATATTTTAGCCAATCAGGCGGCGATGCTCGTCAGATAGCGGCGGATGGCGCGTAACACCGCCTCGGGTTTCTCGGCATGCACCCAGTGTCCGGCGCCAGCGATGACGTGCGCCCGGGCCTGCGGGAACTGCGCCAGCAGCGCGTCGCGGTAGGCGTCGGTCACATAGGGCGAGTTGCCGCCGGGAATAAACTGCGTCGGGTGCGGCCAGGCCGGAATGGTTTCCCAGCCGACGATATGCGGGTACTGGTCCCACAGCACCGGCACGTTAAAGCGCCATTCGCCGTCGACAAAAGATTTCAGCAGGAACTGAATCACGCCCTCTTCCCGCAGATGCTCACGCATCACCTGCGCCGCCTGCTGGCGGCTGCTGGCGGAGGATTCGCTGACGGCGCGGATAGCGGCGAAGATCTCATCATGGCGGCGCACATGATAATCCACCGGCGCTATATCGATCGCCACCAGTCCGCTGATGCGTTCCGGCGCCAGGGCGGTCAACGCCATCACCGCTTTCCCTCCCATCGAATGGCCGATAAAGGTGGCGCGCTCGATCTGGTGCGCGTCGAGCGTATCAAGCAGATCCCGCGCCATGGCGGGGTAGGTCATCTCTGGCGATCGCGGCGACAAACCGTGGTTGCGCATATCGACCTGCACAATATCGTGGTCGGCGATCAGGTCGCGGGCGAGGATGCCCAGATTGTCCAGGCTGCCAAACAGACCGTGGACCAGCACGATCGTGGAGTGGTTGTGCGGATTCTGTGCAGATTGCGCTCGGCTATTTAATTTCATGGCAAAGTTCTTTTTTTCGCTCCGTCGGGTTAGGGTATTATGTTGGACATTCTGCCATCCGGCTGCAAGACCCAGAAGTTTTCTGAGTTTTACCGCCATCCTGGTTTGACGCTATCCGCGGTTGGGATTTGTACTTATAATCCCAACGATTTGTATTCAGAAAAGATATCGCACTGGATTAAGATGAAAACAATTGAAGTTGATGATGAACTCTATCGCTATATTGCCAGCCACACTCTGCATATCGGCGAGAGCGCATCCGACATTTTACGGCGCATGCTGAAATTTTCCGCCGTTTCCCAACCGGCTACACCGGTCAGCAAAGCCGCGCCGGCACTGGCGCCAGCGCCTGCCGTGGAGGTGAAACCCGCTAACCCGGCGAAAGATAAAGTCCGCGCCATGCGCGAGCTGTTGTTATCTGATGAATACGCCGAGCAGAAGCGTGCGGTGAACCGTTTCATGCTGGTGTTGACGACCCTCTATTCTCTGGACAATAAAGCATTTGCCGAGGCGACTGAGTCTCTGCATGGCCGCACGCGCGTCTACTTTGCAGAAGATGCGCGTACGCTGCTGAAAAGCGGTAATCAGACCAAACCAAAACAGGTTCCTGGTACACCGTGGTGGGTTATCACTAATACCAATACCGGCCGTAAATGCAGCATGATTGAGCACATCATGCAGTCGATGCAGTTCCCTGCGGAGCTGATTGAAAAGGTTTGCGGCACGATCTAGCTTTTTAACATTTGCACCAGAAGGATCAGGCAATGGCAATCGATAAACGTGCGGGGCAGCCTGCGCAACAGAGTGATTTGATTAACGTCGCCCAACTGACTGCTCAGTACTACGTGCTGAAGCCTGAAGTCGGTAATGCGGAGCATGCGGTAAAATTCGGCACCTCTGGCCATCGCGGTAGCGCGGCGCGCCACAACTTCAACGAACCGCATATCCTGGCCATCGCCCAGGCCATTGCGGAAGATCGTGCGAAGAACGGGATCACCGGTCCGTGCTATGTCGGCAAAGATACCCACGCTCTCTCCGAGCCGGCGTTTATTTCGGTGCTGGAAGTGTTAACCGCCAACGGCGTTGACGTGATCGTGCAGGAAAACAACGGCTTC
Organism: Klebsiella sp. X1-16S-Nf21; assembly: GCF_002837615.1. Taxonomy (NCBI): domain Bacteria; kingdom Pseudomonadati; phylum Pseudomonadota; class Gammaproteobacteria; order Enterobacterales; family Enterobacteriaceae; genus Klebsiella; species Klebsiella sp. X1-16S-Nf21. The sequence goes on along the minus strand of NZ_PJDK01000013.1, from coordinate 15,706 downwards.
ACTCCGACGCCGGCGGTCTCCAATGCGATTCTGGTGCATAACAAGAAAGGCGGTCCGCTGGCAGACGGCATTGTGATCACCCCGTCACACAACCCGCCGGAAGATGGTGGTATCAAGTACAACCCGCCAAACGGCGGCCCGGCTGATACCAACGTCACCAAAGTGGTGGAAAACCGCGCCAACGAACTGCTGGCCGCCGGCCTGCAGGGCGTGAAACGCATTTCTCTGGACGCGGCGCTGGCTTCTGGTCACGTTAAAGAACAGGATCTGGTGCAGCCGTTCATTGAGGGGCTGGCGGACATCGTCGACATGGCGGCGATCCAGAAAGCGGGCCTGACGCTGGGCGTCGATCCGCTGGGCGGGTCCGGTATCGAATACTGGAAACGCATTGGCGAACACTACAAGCTCAATCTGACCATTGTGAACGATCAGGTTGACCAGACTTTCCGCTTTATGCACCTCGATAAAGACGGCGCCATCCGTATGGACTGCTCCTCAGAGTGTGCGATGGCGGGCCTGCTGGCGCTGCGCGATAAGTTCGATCTGGCGTTTGCTAACGATCCGGATTACGACCGCCACGGGATTGTCACCCCAGCCGGGTTGATGAACCCGAACCACTACCTGGCGGTAGCGATCAACTACCTGTTCCAGCATCGTCCGCAGTGGGGCAAAGAGGTGGCGGTGGGTAAAACGCTGGTCTCCTCCGCGATGATTGACCGCGTGGTGAACGATCTGGGCCGCAAGCTGGTGGAAGTGCCGGTGGGCTTTAAATGGTTTGTCGACGGCCTGTTCGACGGCAGCTTCGGCTTCGGCGGCGAAGAGAGCGCCGGGGCCTCCTTCCTGCGCTTTGACGGCACGCCATGGTCCACCGATAAAGACGGCATCATCATGTGCCTGCTGGCGGCGGAAATCACCGCGGTGACCGGGAAAAACCCGCAGGAGCATTATAACGAACTGGCCGAACGCTTCGGTGCGCCGAGCTACAACCGTCTGCAGGCTTCCGCAACTTCCGCGCAGAAAGCGGCGCTGTCCAAGCTCTCTCCGGAAATGGTCAGCGCTGACACCCTGGCGGGCGATCCGATCACTGCTCGTCTGACCGCGGCGCCGGGCAACGGGGCGGCGATTGGCGGCCTGAAGGTGATGACCGACAACGGCTGGTTCGCGGCGCGTCCGTCAGGCACCGAAGACGCCTACAAGATCTACTGCGAAAGCTTCCTCGGCGAAGAGCATCGCAAGCTGATTGAAAAAGAAGCGGTAGAGATTGTCAGTGAAGTGCTGAAGAACGCGTAACCGCAGCCAAACATCAGGCCCCTTGTGGGCCTGATTTTTTTCGCAAGGATAGCGATGAAAATACAACGGAAGTCCCTGTTTTTATTCTGGGCGTGGATGGATCTCTTTTTCGTCCTGCAATTCTTATGGTGGAATATTGCCCACCGCCGCCTCCCTTTTTACGACGACCTGCTGGCTTATCTCCAGCTGCTGCATACTTACGGCTCTGGGGCGGTCTGGCTGTATCCGCTGAATGTTCTGCTGATTATCAGCATCCCGCTATCGATGATCCTCTTTTTCCGTCAGAGCCGCTATGCGCTGTGGCTGGCCTGGGGGCAGGCGCCGCTCAGGCTGGTGTTTATGCAGCCTTCGCTGTCGCTGGGTCTGTGGCTGATTCAGGCTGCCGGCATCAGGCATGTAGCGATCCTGGCCGGTTTTCTGCTGCTCTCTGAAGGGCTGAAAATCGCCAGCCTCTGGTACTGCAGAGGCGGGGCTCAGGGCATAAAGCGATAGCCAATGCCGGTTTCAGTCAGCAAATGCTGCGGCCGTGCCGGATCGGCCTCCAGCTTTTGTCGCAAATGACCCATATAGATCCGCAGATAGTGGCTGTGCTCCACGGCGTTAGGCCCCCACACCTGATTCAGCAACTGGCGCTGGGTAAGCACTTTGCCGGGATTATTCAACAGCGCCGCCAGCAGGCGAAACTCGATAGGCGTCAGGTGGATCTCTTCGCTGCCGCGCAGGATGCGGCGGGCGGGGATATTGACCTCAAGGTCAGCGAAGCGCACCACCGGCTCATCGGCCTGCGCCGCGCCGTGGCGACGCAGCGCGACGCGCAGGCGGGCCTGCAGCTCGCCGATGCCAAAGGGTTTACTTAAGTAGTCATCGGCGCCGGCATCCAGGGCGGCAATTTTGTCATGCTCTTCGCTACGCGCTGACAGGACGATAATCGGCATCTGGCTCCACTGACGCAGGTCGCGAATAAAATCAATGCCGTCACCATCCGGCAGGCCCAGATCGAGGATCGCGAGGTCGGGCTTACGGGTAGCGGCTTCAATCAGCCCACGCTGCAGGGTTTCCGCTTCAAATACGCGCATGCCGTCGGCTTCCAGCGCGGTGCGCAGAAAGCGTCGGATAGCGTGTTCGTCTTCGATAATCAGAACGTTAATCACAATTCCTCAGGTAGCTCTTCCAGTTCAGGGGGCGTTTCTCCCGGCAGTGTAACACGGAATGAGGCACCGCCCTCGGGCCGGTTGCTGGCGGAGATGGTCCCGCCGTGAACGTCGACGATGGCCTGACAGATGGCAAGGCCCAGCCCGACGCCAGGGATCGCCGACTCTTTGTTGCCGCGGGCGAATTTATCAAAGATAGCCTGTTCCTGGCCTGCCGGGATCCCCGGACCGTTATCCCATACCTCCAGCGACAGCTGCCGGGCGTCCGCCTCGGCGCGGATGCCGATGTTCGCCCGGGCGCCGGCATACTTATGGGCATTTTCCAGCAGGTTGATCAGCACCCGCTCGAACAGCGGCCCGTCGACATGCACCAGCTGGAGGGGATCGGGGAGATCCAACTGAATGTGCTGGCCGCCGAGGCTCGGTTCGAGCATGCGCAGCGCGCTGCCGACCACTTCCTCCAGCGTCAGCCACTCCTTATGCAGATTAAAGCCGCCGGACTGGATCCGCGCCATATCCAGCAGGTTGTTCACCAGACGGGTGGTGTTGAGCACATGCTGGCGAATTTCATTGGCTTGCGGAGCATGCTTTGAACCTTCGCTGGCCAGATCGAGGGTCAGAATTTCCGCCTGGCCAAACAGCACGGTCAGCGGAGTACGCAGATCGTGCGACAGGGCGGCGAGCAGCGAGTTACGCAGGCTTTCCCGCTCGCTGGTCAGCCGGGCCTGCTCTTCGCTGGCGGTCAGGGTGAGGCGCTCCAGGGCGCTGGCCACCAGCAGGGTAAAGGTCTCCAGCAGCCGCTGCTGCTCCGGGATCATCAGCTGGCGCAGATTCTCCGGTTCCACCACCAGTAGTCCCCAGGTGCGGGCGGCGCTCTTCAGCGGTAAAATTTGGTACGGCACGCCGGGCAGGGTATCGGTGCCGGCGCCGGCAGGCTGCCCCTTATCAAAGCTCCAGCGGGCGATGGCGTCATCCCATGGGGTCAGCCCTGGCTGGTGGGTTAAGGGCAGCAGTTTTCCCTGGGCGTCCGGCAGCAGCAACTGGCTGCGGGCCTGAAAGGTGGAGGCGATGAAGCGCTCGCTGGTGGTGGCGATATCCTGCTGGCTACGACCTACCGCCAGCGCTTTAGACATCTCATACAGGTGACGGGTACGGCGTTCACGGTAGCGCGCCACCCGCGCCTGGTAGCGTACGCCAGCGGTGAGGTTACCGATAAGCAGGCCCACAGTGAGCATCACGCCGAAGGTGAGCAGATACTGGACATCTGACACCGCCAGCGTCCCGCGCGGGGCGACAAAAAACAGATCGAAGCTGATAACGTTGATCACCGTCGCCAGCACCGACGGCCAGCGGCCATAGACCAGGGCGATGATCACCACCCCCAGCAGATAGAGCATCACCAGGTTGGCGGCTTCGAAGGCCATCAACCACTGCATGGCCACCAGGGTAATGATGGCGCATAGCGCCACCGCCACCGCGCAGCCCTGCAGCTGCAGGCGCCACTTTTCCAGCGCCGTACGGCTGTCGTTGGCCCGGGCAGGGAGAGGGGACGGTTTTTCATCGAGGGCGATCACCACCAGATCGAGGTCCGGCGCATGGCGAGCCAGACGGTCGGCGAAGCCGCTGCGATCCCACCAGCGGCGTTTGCGCTGGCGGCCGATGACGATTTTGCCGAGGTTATGCTCGCGGGCGTAATGGAGGACCGCTTTCTCTTCCGACGGGTCGGAGAGGGTGGCGGTTTCGGCCCCCAGCTCCTGGGCCAGACGCAGCGCGGCGAGAATAGCCCGCCGCCGGGCTTCCGGCAGGCGGTGCAGGGAAGGGGTCTCGACATACACTGCATGCCAGACGCTGCCCAGGCGGGCGGCGAGCCGGGCGGCGGCGCGCACCAGCTTTTCGCTGCCGGTGTTGTGCCCGATACAGAGCAGGATCGCATCGCGGGTGTGCCAGACTTTCTCCTGGCCCTGGCGGTCGCGCCAGGCACGCATCTGTTCATCGACGCGGTCGGCGGTGCGGCGCAGAGCCAGCTCGCGCAGCGCAATCAGGTTTCCCTTGCGGAAAAAGTTTTCGATGGCGCGCTCGGCCTGGCCGCCGATATAGACTTTGCCCTCATTGAGCCGCTGGCGCAGATCGTCAGGGGGGAGGTCCACCAGCACCACGTCGTCCGCGGCGTCAAAGAAGGGGTCGGGAACGGTCTCCCGCACCTGCACGCCGGTGATCCCGCTGACGACGTCGTTCAGGCTTTCCAGATGCTGGACGTTGACGGTGGTAAAGACATCAATTCCGGCCTCCAGCAGTTCATCCACATCCTGCCAGCGCTTCGGATGGCGGGAGCCGGGCGCATTGCTGTGCGCCAGCTCATCCACCAGAATCAGCGCCGGACGGCGGGCGAGGGCGGCGTCAAGATCGAACTCATACACGTACCGCCCGCGATGAGCGAGCCGCCGCGGCGGCAGGGTGCTCAGGCCCTCCAGCATCGCAGCGGTCTCTTTTCGGCCGTGGGTCTCCGCCACGCCAATCAGAATATCCAGCCCCTGGGCGCGCAGCCGCTGCGCTTCCGCCAGCATCGCCCAGGTTTTCCCCACCCCGGCGCAGGCACCGAAGAACACTTTCAGTTTGCCGCGATGCGGGGCGGCGGTGTGCTGCAGCAGGCGGTCAGGGTCCGGGCGCAGCGGCTCGTCACTCATTTACTTATCCTTCAGGGCATCCAGCGCCATATTGAGTTGCAGTATATTGACCACCGGCTGACCAAGGAAGCTCAGCAGCGGGGTTTGTGTGGCCTGGTTCACCAGCTGGCTTACCTGCTCAACGCTCAGCTGGCGCGCTTTAGCCACCCGGGGGACCTGCCACAGCGCGGCGGCTGGGGTCAGGTTGTTATCGAGACCGCTCGCCGAGGTGGTGACCAGCTCGACCGGTACCCGCGGGTCGGCGTCCGGGTTCGCGGCGCGCAGGGCCTGTACGCGCTCGCTCACCGCTTTATCCAGCGCCGGGTTGCTGGCGGCAAGGTTGCTGCCGCCTGACGCCATGGGATTATCCGCCGTCTCAGCGGTGGCCGACGGGCGGCCCTGGAAATAGCCTGCGGCAGTAAAGTTCTGGCCAAGCAGTCCGGAGCCGCGCACCTCACCGTTCAGGCGGATCAGCGAGCCGTTGGCCTGCGGGTTAAACCACCATTGTCCCAGGCTGGTGGTCAGCAGAGGATAGACGCCGCCGGTGAGCAGCGTTAACAGAATAAATAGCACAAGTGCTGGACGAATCAATGACATAGTTTTTTCCTCACACCAGACCGCTCAGGGTCAGCAGCAGGTCGATGGCTTTAATACCGATAAAGGGCACCAGCAGACCGCCGAGGCCGTAGATCCACAGGTTGCGGCGCAGCATCGCCGAGGCGGAGAGTGGGCGATAGCTCACGCCTTTCAGGGCCAGCGGGATCAGGAAGACGATGATCAGCGCGTTAAAGATAACGGCGCTAAGGATCGCTGATGACGGCGAATGCAGGCCCATCACGTTCAGCATGGCCAGCTGGGGATAGACCGCGGCAAATGCCGCCGGAATAATGGCGAAATATTTCGCCACGTCGTTGGCAATACTGAAGGTGGTCAGCGAGCCGCGCGTCATTAACATCTGTTTGCCGATATGGACCACCTCAATCAGCTTGGTGGGGTTGGAATCCAGGTCGACCATGTTGCCCGCTTCCTTCGCCGCCTGGGTGCCGGAGTTCATGGCCACCGCCACGTCGGCCTGAGCCAGCGCGGGCGCGTCGTTGGTGCCGTCGCCGGTCATCGCCACCAGCCGACCTTCCGACTGATACTGGCGGATCAAGGCCAGCTTGGCTTCCGGCGTCGCTTCGGCGAGGAAATCATCGACCCCGGCCTCGGCGGCGATCGCCGCGGCGGTCAGGCGGTTATCGCCGGTGATCATCACCGTTTTAATGCCCATTTTGCGCAGCTGGGCGAAACGTTCTTTGATACCGCCTTTAACGATATCTTTGAGCGAAATAATTCCCAGCACCTTTTCCCCTTCGGCGACCACCAGCGGTGTGGCCCCCTGGCGGGCGACCTCTTCGACCTGCTTATCGACATCGGCAGGGAAGTGGCCTCCATTGGCCTCCACGTGGCGGCGAATGGCGTCCACCGACCCTTTGCGGATCATGCGTTGATCGATATTGATGCCGCTCATCCGCGTTTGCGCGGTAAAAGGGACAAAGGTGGCGTGCAGCGACTGCAGATCGCGTTCGCGCAGGTTAAAGCGCTGTTTCGCCAGCACCACGATGCTGCGCCCCTCAGGGGTTTCATCCGCCAGCGAGGAGAGCTGGGCGGCGTCGGCGAGGGTTCGCTCTTCCACGCCGCGCGCCGGCAGGAAGGCGGAAGCCTGACGGTTGCCGAGGGTAATGGTCCCGGTTTTATCCAGCAGCAGGACATCGACGTCGCCAGCGGCCTCCACCGCGCGGCCACTGGTGGCGATGACGTTGGCGCCGAGCATACGACTCATCCCGGCGACGCCGATGGCCGACAGCAGCCCGCCGATGGTGGTCGGGATCAGGCACACCAGCAGGGCGACCAGCACGGTAACGCTGACCGCATTGCCGCTCCACGCCGAGAAGGGCCAGATGGTGGCGGTGGCCAGCAGGAACACCAGCGTCAGGGCGATCAGCAGGATCGTCAGGGCGATCTCGTTCGGCGTTTTACGGCGCTGGGCGCCTTCCACCATGGCGATCATCCGGTCGAGGAAGGTTTCTCCCGGGTTCACGCTGCAGCGGATCACCAGCCAGTCGGAGAGAATGCGTGTCCCGCCGGTCACCGAGGCAAAATCGCCACCGGATTCACGGATCACCGGGGCAGACTCGCCGGTAATGGCGCTTTCGTCCACCGAGGCGCCGCCTTCGATGACTTCGCCATCGCAGGGGATAATATCCCCGGCTTCCACCAGCACCACGTCGCCTTTGCGCAGGTCTTCCGCCGGCACGTGGTCGACCGTCGCGTCATGCTGCGGGGCGCGCAGTTTGCGGGCGAAGGCCGTTTTTTTCACCCCTTTCAGGCTGTTGGCCTGGGCTTTGCTGCGGCCTTCCGCCATCGCTTCGGCAAAGTTAGCGAACAGCACGGTAAACCACAGCCAGATGCTGACGGCGGCGGTAAATGTGGCGCTACCGGTCAGGGCGCCGCCAGCCATGGCGATCGCCAGCAGGGTGGTTAACAGACTGCCCACCCAGACGATAAACATCACCGGATTGCGCCATTGCACCATCGGGCTGAGTTTTTTCACGGCATCCAGCAGCGCCTGGCGCACCAGCGTCGGCTCCAGCAGGGCTAATTGTTTGCGACTCATAACAGGGTGCTCCGCATCGCTCAAAGTAAGGAAAAGTGTTCAGCCAGCGGGCCAAGCGCCAGCGCAGGAATAAAGGTCAGGGCGCCCACCAGCAGCACGGTGCCGATCAGTAAACCGATAAACAGGGCGTCGTGGGTGGCCAGGGTGCCGGGGCTGGCCGGTTGAATTTTCTTCGCCACCAGCGAGCCGGCGATGGCCATCACCGGAATGATGACGGCGAAGCGGCCGACCAGCATGCAGAACGCCAGCAGCAGGTTCCAGAACGACGTCGCCGCACCCAGGCCAGCGAAGGCGCTGCCGTTGTTATTGGCCGCCGAGGTGACGGCGTACAGCACTTCGCTAAAGCCGTGCGGTCCAGGGTTGAACATCCCGGCGCGGCCGGCGTCGGTCATCATCGCCAGCGCCGTGCCAAGCAGCACCAGCGTCGGGGTGACCAGAATGGCGAGGGCGATCATTTTCATTTCCCGGACATCGATTTTCTTCCCGAGATACTCCGGAGTGCGGCCGACCATCAGCCCGGCGATAAATACCGCCAGCATAACGAACAGCAGCATGCCGTACAGGCCCGAACCGACGCCGCCGAACACCACTTCGCCAATCTGCATCAGCCACATCGGCACCATGCCGCCCAGCGCGGTGAAGGAGTCATGCATGGCATTGACCGCGCCGCAGGAGGCGGCAGTGGTGATCACCGCGAACAGACTGCTGGCGAGAATACCGAAGCGACTCTCTTTACCTTCCATATTCAGGCTACTGTCAGCGCCCAGCGTCAGCAGGTGGGGGTTGCCGCGAGTTTCCGCCCACATCACCACGGCGACGCAGAGGATAAAGATCAACGTCATTGCCCACAGGATGGCGCGTCCCTGACGTCGATCGCTCACCACCTCGCCGAAGGCGAAGCACAGTGCCGCCGGGATCAGGAAGATTGCCAGCATCTGCACGAGATTGGTCAGCGCGGTCGGGTTTTCAAACGGGTGAGCGGAGTTGGCGTTAAAGAAACCGCCGCCGTTGGTGCCCAGCAGCTTAATCGCTTCCTGCGAGGCGACAGGCCCCATCGGCAACAGCTGGTGCGCCCCTTCGAGGGTGGTAAAGGGCTGGTAGGCCAGCAGATTCTGCGGCACACCCTGCTGAATAAAGAACAGGGCCACCAGCAGGGAGAGCGGCAGCAGCAGCCACAGGGTAATGCGCGTCAGGTCGACCCAGGCATTGCCAAGGGTGGACATTTTCTGCCGGGCGAAGGCGCGGGTCAGGGCGAATACCACGGCGATCCCGGTGGCGGCAGAGAGGAAATTCTGCACCGTCAGGCCGACCATCTGGCTGAGATAGCTCATGGTGCTTTCGCCGGCGTAAGCCTGCCAGTTGGTATTGCTGACAAAGCTGACCGCGGTATTGAGCGCCAGATCCCATGACAATCCCGGTAGATGCTGCGGGTTAAACGGCAACACGCCCTGGAGCATCAGCAGGGCAAACAGGGCCAGGCCGCCGAGGGCGTTAAACAGCAGGATCGCCAGCAAATACTGCAGCCAGCCCATCTCCTCGGCGCGGATCCCGGCCACGCGCCACAGGACGCGCTCGACGCCGGCCAGGCCGGGAAGCGGGATATCGTTCACCATCCTCGCCAGACACGTCCCCAGCGGGCGCGCCAGCACCAGCAGCACCAGCAGGTAGCTGGCTAATAATAAAAATCCCTGGGCAGCCATCAGAATGCCTCCGCGTGTATCAAGGCATAAACCAGATAAGCCAGTAACAGGAACACCAGCCCAACGCCAGTGAGTACGCCTGCAGTCACAATCCACCTCCGGGTGTCTTTTTTGATTTACCGGGAGAATAGAAATTACGGCGCAAAGATTTCGCAAAAATCGGCGGGCGCGGTGTAAAAAAAGTATAAAAATGACAAAGGCACAATTTAACTGATGGTTAGTATTAATTTAACTTTTTTGTAACTAATTTACGTGGTGAATGTAAATTAAGTATAAATACGTGCTTTTTAGTGGTCGGATGAGTAGTAAAATTACAACCAGAGCGGTATTATTTTGCTCAGACAAACATGATTAATTTTACCGGCGCTGCTTGCCGGCCTGACAAAGGGGAGAGAAATGATGGCGTTGTACAAAGCTTATCCTGCTCATATTATTTTACTGCGTCGTGCTTTCGCCGTCGTGGCTGGCGTCGCGGCGCTGCCGGTAATGCTGTTCTGGAAAGATCGCGCCCGCTATTACAGCTGGCTGCACCGGGTGTGGTCGAAAACCAGCGAACAGCCGGTGTGGATGGCGCAGGCGGAAAAAGCCGCTCACGATTTCTATTAATCCGTTCTGCTGCGACGAAGACAAGAAAACCGCCGGTTGCCCCCGGCGGTTTTTTTTCGTCGCTTGTCTACACTCGTTTTCATGCACCGCAGTGGAATTGGCAGGTGCTTATTTTGCCGGAGCGCGCTATTTTTTCCGGCTTATATCATGAGATGAGTTTTGCTGACGGATATTGAGGAGTCATATGGCCACCCATCTGGTCTGGTTACGCACGGATTTACGCATTCACGATAACCTGGCGCTGGCCGCCGCCTGCCGGGATCCGCAGGCGCAGGTGCTGGCGCTGTATATCGCCACCCCGGGGCAGTGGCGTGAGCATCACCTGGCGCCGCGGCAGACCGCGTTTATCGTCAGCCATTTGCACAGTCTGCACACCGCGCTGGCGGAACGGGGCATACCGCTGTGGGTCGAAGAGGCGGATGATTTTACCGCCAGCGTCGAACGGCTGGCCCATTTCTGCCAGCAGCACCAGGTCAGTCACCTGTTCTACAACTATCAGTACGAATTCAATGAACGTCAGCGCGATGCCGCCGTTGAGAACACCTTGCGCGATGTCATTTGCCAGGGCTTTGACGACAGCGTCCTGTTGCCGCCCGGCAGCGTCATGACCGGCAGCGGCGAAATGTATAAAGTTTTCACGCCGTTTAAGAATGCGTTTATTCGCCGTCTGCGGGACGGGCTCCCGGCGTGCGTGGCGGCGCCGAAGCCGCGCCAGGCGCCTGCCCGCCAGGCGCCGCCGCTGCCTGAGCTCAACTACCCGCAAACGCCGTTCGATGGGCTGCTGTTTGCCGCGGATGAAAAAACGGCGCTAGCGCGGCTGCGCGCGTTTTGTCAGCAACCGGCGGCGGAGTATGAGGGGCAGCGTGACTTCCCCGCCGTGGAAGGGACCAGTCGCCTGTCGCCCTGCCTGGCCACCGGGGTGTTGTCACCGCGCCAGTGCCTGCATCGTCTGCTGACGGAACACCCCGCCGCGCTGGACGGTGGGGCAGGTGCCACCTGGCTTAATGAGCTGATCTGGCGCGAGTTTTACCGCCATCTGATGGTCTACTATCCGAAACTCTGTAAAGGACGCCCGTTTATCGCATGGACTGATAAGGTCGCCTGGCGTGAAGATGACGCCGCCCTGCAGGCCTGGCAGCGCGGGGAGACCGGCTTTCCGATAGTCGATGCCGCGATGCGCCAGCTTAACGCCACCGGCTGGATGCATAACCGGTTGCGCATGATTGTCGCCAGCTTCCTGACGAAAGATCTGCGCCTCGACTGGCGGGCAGGGGAGCGCTACTTCATGAGTCAACTGATTGATGGCGACCTGGCGGCGAACAACGGCGGCTGGCAGTGGGCGGCCTCGACAGGCACCGACGCCGCGCCCTATTTCCGCATATTTAACCCCACCACCCAAGGCGAGAAGTTTGATAAGCAGGGGGTGTTTATGCGTCGCTGGCTGCCTGAGCTGGCAAAGGTGCCGGAGAAGGCGCTGCATCAGCCGTGGGCGTGGGCGGATAAACAGGGGATCAAACTGGATTATCCGCGCCCGATAGTCGATCACAAACAGGCGCGGCAGGAGACGCTGGCGGCCTGGGAGGCCGCCAGAAAAGGAATTACTCCACCGCCAGACGGCCGGTCCTGACCTTCAGCGAGTGATACAGCCAGATGACCAGCACCACGCCGACACAGGCCAGCGCGCCCCAGGTGATCTGGCTGAAGACCTTGATGTAGGCGTCAATGGAGTAGTTCACTGCCCCGGCGGCGTCGAAGGACGCCTGCGAGGTCTGGTCGGCGATGACGCCGGCCAGATAGTTGGCGATGGCCCCGGAGAGCAGCATATAGATACCGGTCAGCACCCCGGTGACCCCCGGGATCTCAATGCGGGTGATTTGCGACATGGCGACCGGGTCGATAAACAGTTCGGCAAAACCCATCACCGCCAGCCCCAGCACCATCAGCGGCATGGACGACTGGCCATAGGCCGCGGACCAGCGGGCGCTGAGGGTCAGGATGCAGAACCCGGCGCTCATCAGGCCCAGACCGAGGGCAAATTTCCCCCAGATGCGCACGGTGCGATTGCCACCGACGCTCTCTTTCACCAGCCACGCCAGCACCATCCCGCAGAGCATCACCGCGAAGGCGTTGACCGACTGGAACATGGCGGTAGGGACTTCGTAGCTCATGATATGGCGATTAACGAAGCGGTCAATATACAGGCTGATGGAGCTCCCGCCCTGCTGGGCGAAGGCCCAGAACAGCAGGCTAAACGCGGTGAGGACGACGATCAGGCGCAGATCCTTACGCTGTTTATCGGTTTCAGCGCGCAGGTAGATCCGCGCCAGCACCGCCAGGCCGATAACGGTGGCCACGATCAGGGCATACACCGACCACTCCTGCCAGAACAGCACGGCGATCAGCAGCGGGGCGGTAACCAGCAGCACCAGCAGCCAGCCCCAGTTCGGCAGCAGGAAGCGGCGCGCGCACAGCGCCTGGCGGTTGACGCCGGCAGTATGCTGGAAGTGACGGTTGCCGCAGAGAAAAATCACCAGTCCCGCCACCATGCCGATGGCCGCCAGGGCAAAGCCCATCGCCCAGCTATACTCCTCCTGTACGTAGCCGCAGGCGATCGGCGCGATAATCGAGCCGATATTGCCCGCGGCATACATCAGCGAGAAGCCGCCGTCGCGACGCGGATCGGCAGGTTCGTAGAGTTCGCCCAGCAGACAGCTGACGTTGGATTTAAACAACCCGTAGCCGCAGACGATGATCGCCAGCGACAGGTAGAGGAAGACTGGGGCGGTTTCGCTGGCTCCGAGCACCAGATGGCCAATGGCCATCAGCAGCGCGCCGAGCATGACCGCCATCCGGTTGCCTAACAGCTTATCGGCCAGATAGCCGCCGAGGATCGGCGTGACATAGACCAGCGAACAGTAGGCGCTGAACAGGGCATAGGCGTGGTTATCGTCATATTTGAGCTGATTGGTGAGATAGAGGATCAGCAGGGCGCGCATGCCGTAGAAGCTAAAATATTCCCAGATTTGCAGCGCCACGACGTAGTAAATCGCCCGCGGTTGCGATGATGTTGTCTTCATGAGAAGTGTGGTTTCCTGGCGTAAAGCGAAAGTCGATCGTTCTGCATGAATAGCGCTTTATTAGTCATATTCATGGCTTGAGGGGCTTTCTGTTTATTTAATATGCTTTATTAATGCATAAATATACACGAATGCGCGATGGGGTGGGTAGACAAAATGCGGGATTAACAAAAAAGTCATGGTCGGTGCCGGTTGTGGACTATCGACGGCCCGAATGGATCTGGTTATGTTATGCCTTTGTATACCCTGATTATCTGCTGGAGTGGCGATGAAAAATAGCGAACTGGAACAACTGATAAACGACAAGCTCAATAGTGCGGCCATCAGTGATTTCGCCCCTAACGGTCTGCAGGTGGAAGGACGTGATACGGTGCAAACGATCGTCACCGGGGTGACGGCCAGCCAGGCGCTGCTGGATGAAGCCGTTCGGCTGCAGGCGGATGCGGTGATCGTCCATCATGGCTATTTCTGGAAAAACGAGTCGCCAGTGATCCGCGGCATGAAGCGCCGCCGCCTGAAGACTCTGCTGGCCAACGATATCAATCTCTACGGCTGGCACCTGCCGCTGGATGCCCACCCGGAGCTGGGCAACAACGCGCAACTGGCGCATCTGCTGGGGATTAACGTGCTGGGTGAAATCGAACCGCTGGTGCCTTGGGGCGAACTGTCGATGCCGGTTTCCGGCCTCGAACTGGCCTCGTGGATCGAAGCGCGGCTGGGGCGCAAGCCGTTATGGTGCGGCGATACCGGGCCGGACACCGTCAGCCGCGTCGCCTGGTGTACCGGCGGCGGCCAGAGCTTTATCGACGCCGCGGCGCGCTTTGGGGTGGATGCGTTTATTACCGGCGAGGTGTCGGAACAAACTATTCACTCTGCCCGCGAACAGGGGCTGCATTTTTATGCCGCCGGCCACCACGCCACCGAGCGGGGCGGCATTCGCGCCCTCAGTGAATGGCTGACGGAAACGACCGACCTGGATGTCACCTTTATTGATATTCCTAACCCTGCCTGACGGGAGAGAGAAAAGTGCAGCGAGCGCGTTGTTATCTGTTAGGAGAAACGGCCGTCGTGCTGGAGCTGGAGCCGCCGGTCACGCTCGAGAGCCAGCAACGGATCTGGGGATTGGCCCAGCGTCTGTCTCACCATGAAGAGGTGGTTGACGCCATTCCCGGCATGAACAATATCACCGTGGTGCTCCGCCGCCCGCAGGAGATGGCGTGGGAGGCGATAGACCGTCTGCAGCGCTGGTGGGAGGAGAGTCTTGCGCTGGAGCCGGAGTCGAGGTCATTAACCATCCCGGTCGTGTACGGCGGCGAGGCCGGGCCGGATCTCGGGGTGGTGGCGCAGCACAGCGGCCTGAGTGAAAAACAGGTTGTGGAGCTGCATGCCTCGGTGGAATACCTGGTCTGGTTTATTGGTTTTCAGCCGGGATTCCCCTACCTGGGCGGGCTGCCGCCGGCGCTGGCGACCCCGCGTCGCGCCGAACCGCGCGTGCGGGTCCCGGCCGGATCGGTGGGCATTGGCGGCGCGCAAACCGGCATCTATCCGCTGGCGACGCCCGGCGGCTGGCAGCTGCTGGGGCGGACCGCGTTGACGCTGTTTGACCCGGCGCGTAAGGAGCCTGCGCTGTTGCGCGTGGGCGATAAAATTCGCTTTGTGCCGCAAAAGGAGGGGGTATGTTAACCCTGATCCGCGCCGGTCTGTACACCTCGGTACAGGACGGTGGACGAGAAGGCCTGCGCCAGTCTGGCATCAGCCGCTGCGGCGCTCTGGATTATCTCTCGCTGGTGATTGCCAATCTGCTGGTTGGCAACGAGGCGAACGCCGCCGGGCTGGAGATTACCCTCGGTCAGGTGGAGATCGAATTTGCCCGCAGCGGCTGGTTCGCGCTGACCGGCGCCGCCTGCGAAGCGACGCTGGACGGCAAAGCGGTCTGGGTGGGCTGGCGCACCGCCTACCGGGCCGGGCAACGGTTGGTGCTGAAAACGCCGCAGCATGGCATCCGCAGCTATCTGGCGGTGGCGGGCGGGGTCGCGGTCCCGGTGGTGCTTGGCTCGCGCAGCACGGATCTTAAGGCGGGGATTGGCGGTCTGGAAGGACGCCGCCTGCAGGATGGCGATCAGCTGAAGCTCGGGAAAGCCGCTCGGCGCTTTACCACCTCGCGCGGTGTCAAGCAGCTGCCGCTGGGCAACCGCATTCGCGCGCTGCCGGGCCCGGAGTATCATGAGTTTGATGCGGCCTCGCAGGCGTCGTTCTGGCGCTCCCCCTGGCAGCTCAGTCCGCAGAGCAATCGCATGGGCTACCGCCTGCAGGGGCAGCCGTTGAAACGGATCACCGATCGCGAGATGCTGTCGCACGGTCTGCTGCCGGGCGTAGTGCAGGTGCCGCATAACGGCCAGCCCATCGTCCTGATGAACGATGCGCAAACCACCGGCGGCTATCCGCGCATCGCCTGCATTATTGAGGCTGATATGTACCAGCTGGCGCAGATCCCGCTGGGGCAGCCGATCCACTTTGTCGCCTGCTCGCTGGAGGATGCCTTAAAAGCACGGGCCGATCGCCA
>NZ_PJDK01000139.1:0-4204 GCF_002837615.1 Klebsiella sp. X1-16S-Nf21 | reverse complement strand
AAGACAGCCGCTCGCAGTCTGGATGCATTATCCGGTTCACTTATTTATAAGGATGTAAAATCATCTGCAGGACGACATGCCGCATTAATTACCGAACTATTTCGTAACGCACATTTTATTTCCAACAGTGGAAGCCTGGACACGACTTCCCTACAGCACCGCTTAATAGGGATCTTATCTGGCGACCAGAAACTGGTATTCGAACTTGGCTGGGGCCAGGCCAAGCGTGATGCGGGACAGTTGAGAACACCTGGTGCCAGCGCTGACCTTGCCGAATTGTTGGCGATTGCCAGACTTATTTCCGTGGTGAAAGCCATAGAATTACTGACAGAACGAAGGGTAAAGTTCCGGGTTATCACTGGAGGCCAACGTTTCCGCCTGGCATTATTTATTCGTGCGGAAATGGATGCGGCCTATAACATGAAACGGCAGGCATTCGCCAGGTGGCTGTCATCGGACACCGAAATTGAATTTGATACGATAAAAAGTTACTGGTCACAGGAAGAAATTAAGGCAAGGCTCGAGGCCGACGAAAGTCATGGGACTGCCCCACACCTGACAGAGGAAGATTTCCGCTTTGCTTTTTTCGCTATTGACTGGTATGGAGTTCTTGAGCAAGGGAATGCGCATGACATGCATCTTCCATCTTCTATTACGGAAGCACTGAAAGCGCAACCGCCCGCTGTAAAAACAGATTTTATTCGTTCAGTCATCGCTCTTACGGCCAATCCCGCGATTGATATCGGGGCGGTAAATCCACCGCTGCCACATGAACTGCTACGGGTCGCCAGTGACTGGTTCTGCGAAGTTGCACGGATTTCAGCAGATTTATACATCCGCCTGGGCCGTATTACCCCGAGGAACCCCCGAGAGAGCGCCCACAGTGATTGCCCGCTTCTGCTTACCGTGATTGAAAAAGCAGAACGTCCGGATATTCCCTGTATCCAGCTACTTGGACGACGATATGGGCGGACGCTGCCACAACACCTGACTGGCTGCCTGCAGGCGGGAGGGAACGTTTCTTTCGAATCGTTATATCTTATCGAAGGCGCCATCGCTTCATTCCACATCCCTGAACTTTCCGATGCTCCCTTGGGCGTTACCACGCTCCCGGAAGCAGACGCAATAACAGGGCTATCACGGATTCATCTGTTCGAAGATGTTGAACTTTCCTGAAAAACCGGAGCGAGACATGGATACAACAATACTTTTTTCAGACGTGGCAACCGCTTACGCCACTTATCGTCCCTCTTACCCCAAAGAGATATACCTCGTATTGCAGTCGCTAGTGCCTACCCCAGCCGCGGCCGTCGATGTCGCCGCCGGAACGGGGATATTCTCACGCGGCCTGCAGGAAAGTGGATATCGCGTAACAGCCGTTGAGCCCAATACCTCCATGCGTGCTGAGTTAGAAAAAGCCAGTTCCTCGGCGCCATTTACCGTAGTGGCGGGTACGGCTGAAGCTACCGGAATTCCAGCACACTCAACTGACCTCATTACGATGGCCCAGGCATTCCACTGGGTCGACCCCGAAGCAACACGTACCGAGTTCCAGCGAATTGGTACAACCACATGTATAACCGCAATCGTATGGAATTCTCGTAATTTCAAGGAAACCGCCTTCATGCGTGATTATAAGGCTCTTCTGGATGATTATGCACCAGCTTACAGGACCATGAAAAACCACTGGTCAAATCTCGATGATCGGGTTAAAGCATTCTTTCAGGAACGATACGACTATCATAAGGCGGCCAACATCATCCCCATCAATGAAAATGAAATGATTGGGAATTTGTTGTCCCTCTCCTATGCCCCGCCTTCAGCAACAACAGAGCAGGACATCTTCATCCAGCAGGCCAGAAATATTTTCGCCAGGCATCAGTCGGATGGGAAAGTTCTTTTCGATCTCACCACGCATCTTTATACCGGAAACCTTACCTGACGGGATTCATCTTTATGATGACGGAAAACCTGCAAATCGGCATGCTGTTGTTCCCGGGAGTCACGCAACTGGATCTCACCGGGCCGGCAGAAGTGTTTTCAGCCAGTCGACGCTGTGATGTCCACTTGATCTGGAAAACTCTCCAGCCGGTAGAAACGGGAGCGGGATGGTCCATCAATCCGACCCGAACGTTTGCTATCACGCCACCGTTGGATGTGATCTGCGTTCCTGGCGGAACCGGTCAGATCGAGCTGATGGACGACGATGAAACGCTTGACTTTATCAGGCTACAGGCAGCCCAGGCTTCCCTCATCACATCGGTATGCACTGGTTCTCTGGTGTTGGGAGCGGCCGGATTACTCAAGGGCTACCGTGCGACCAGCCACTGGATGTCCTTGCCGCAACTGGAACTGTTGGGTGCCATCCCAATCCGGGAACGCGTTGTATGCGACCGCAATCGTATCACCGGGGCAGGCGTCTCCTCAGGCATTGACTTCGCACTGATCGTGCTGGAAGTCCTCCTGGGAGCTGAGGTCGCACAGGACGTCCAACTGGGCATCGAGTATGACCCTGCCCCGCCCTACTCCTTTGGTGAACTGGCAGCTTCTGAACGGCTTGCCCGCCTGACCGACCGTGCTGAGCAAAGACAGATTCGACGCCTGGAGGCCACCCGTAAGGCTGCTGCACACCTGGAGGGCCTATGAGACATCTACCGAAGGAAGTCTGGATCCTGGCACTTTGCCAGGTCCTGTTCACGGCCGGTATCTCGGTGGATCTGACCATCACGAGTCTCGCCGGGCAATCGCTGACCACTCACCCCGGCCTGGCCACCGTTCCGTTCGCTTTACTGACCGTGGGGGGAGCCTTGGCCATGCCGGTATTGGGCTGGCACATCCGCGTCCATGGAAGACGTAGCGCACTCATCACGGGGTGTATTGCGGGTTTGAGCGGAGCCCTTATCTCAACGGCCTCCGTCTGGTCGCATAGCTTCTGGGGCCTTTGCCTGGGATGCCTACTCGTCGGAGCCTTCCAGGCCTCAGCCCAATTCTACCGACTGGCGGCCGGTGATCTGGTTACGCCGGAGACAAAACAGCATGCGGTGTCGCTGGTATTAGCCGGGGGCGTCATCGCCGCTTTCTTTGGTCCGGTCCTGGCTGTCTGGAGTGCCGCTTTGTGGCCTTCCTCGCTCTATGCCGGCTCCTACCTGGCCGTGGGATTGCTCACACTGCTCTGTGCCGTCCTGTTAGCTGTCGGTTACAGAACAGATGCGCTCCCCATGCCATCAAGCACGAGCCCTGTCGCCCCGACACATGCGTTCGGAGCTTTGAAACAACCGACTTATCTCGTGGCAACCCTGAATGGCGTACTGATCACAAGCATCATGATGTTGCTTATGAGCGCAGCCCCGCTGGCGATCGTGAAGACCGGCTGGACAATGTCAGATGGAGCCGCCGTCATGCAATGGCACCTGGTAGGCATGTATGCCCCCTCCCTCGTCGCTGGCTTCACGTTCCGCAAGCTCGGCGCAGGCGCCAGCCTGGTCATTGGCATTGTGCTGACACTGCTGGCGGTTCTGGTGGGTATGCACGGTGCTCACCATCTTTCAGGCTACTACTGGGCACTTGCCCTGCTCGGCGTCGGCTGGAATATCAGCTTCGTCACCAGTTCCATACTTCTGTCTCATGGTGAGGATTTGCACCTACGACGATCGGCCCAGACCGCCAGCGAAACGCTGCGCTATTTCTTTTCCTCAGTCGCATCACTGATTGCCGCCGCCGCCCTTGAATATTCGGGATGGTACGGACTTAATATAGCCATGCTTCCCTTGCTACTGATAGGTATCGTTTCCTGCGGTTGGTGGCTCATTACCACCAAAGTAAAAACCAGGCAAAGAAATAGTCAGCCCGATTATAAATAGCAGAATTTAGATCAATGGGTGGCTTTGTTGAATAAATCAGATTTCGGGTAAGTATCCCTGTGTCGGGTTGTATTTTCAGGTGCGGCTGACCTGATTTTTCTGTGAGTCTGCCGGATAAGGCCTGGGAAGGCTTCTGAGCCCGTGACGTTGTTCAGCGACAGGTCTGCACAGATGATTTCATGTGAATGGCATTCAGGCGTTCAGGTCCGGTCCGTTCATGGTTAGGAGACTGGAAAAGCGTTTCAAAAATATCCTGACCATGAACGTTGCCGTCAGGAGCGCAGTAATATCGCTGTGTCGGGGGGGTTATGGTCATAAAATGCTGTTCCCTGCGTATTTTTAAC
>NZ_PJDK01000138.1:0-4562 GCF_002837615.1 Klebsiella sp. X1-16S-Nf21 | reverse complement strand
TGTCATATTCAACGTGAGAGGTGTTGATGGTGATACCACGAGCTTTTTCTTCCGGTGCGTTATCGATCTGGTCGAATGCACGAGCAGAACCACCGTAGGTTTTAGCCAGAACGGTAGTGATGGCAGCGGTCAGCGTTGTTTTACCATGGTCAACGTGGCCGATAGTACCGACGTTAACGTGCGGTTTTGTACGTTCAAACTTTTCTTTAGACATCGATTGTCCCTCTAAGACACGGATAAATCGGTGATATCACCACATCAACCAGGCAACATGCCCGACTTGTTGAATGAAAATAACAGAAGAGAAACAGGGAAGGAGAGAAAAGAAGTGGTGCTGATACCCAGAGTCGAACTGGGGACCTCACCCTTACCAAGGGTGCGCTCTACCAACTGAGCCATATCAGCACGTCTGGAGCGGGCAGCGGGAATCGAACCCGCATCATCAGCTTGGAAGGCTGAGGTAATAGCCATTATACGATGCCCGCATCCTGAAACTCGGCTACCCAGTTCTTTCTGTAATACTAAAGAGACTGCTCTCTTTAGTATTGAGCTGATTAGTTTACCCAACCAACTCCGGCTACGCAAAGCGTCGCCAGAAAGTGGTGGTGGGGGAAGGATTCGAACCTTCGAAGTCGATGACGGCAGATTTACAGTCTGCTCCCTTTGGCCGCTCGGGAACCCCACCCAAATTGTTATGGTGCCGACTACCGGAATCGAACTGGTGACCTACTGATTACAAGTCAGTTGCTCTACCTACTGAGCTAAGTCGGCATCAAGTAGCGCGCATTCTAGGGAGAGGAGCGAGTTCATGCAACTAAAAATTTGCATAAAACGTTCTCTTGCTCACATTTTGTGCTCTTACACGAAAAAACGGTGTAATTTCAAACAGGGCAGTGCAAATATTCGCCAGCAATCCAGCTCATCAGGAGCGGTTCCAGTCACCCGCTGATGCCCAGGATGTATGCGGACGACTGACAGAAAGGTAACGGGCCGTTAGCACTATCCTGCTGGTTTACTACGAATAAGAAACTTATTCCTCTCTTGTGATGCTGGCGCGAGAAAGCAGCATTCAATGAGTTTTTTTCTTATTATTCCCGGCAATCTGGTGTTACCCTCCTGCCCATTGTCCTGATTAACTCGTGTGAAGCATCGCCGTTTCAACGTATACGGCGATGGTAAGAACATGCTTATGAGCCAAAAAGAGCAGACGTTAATGACACCGTACCTACAATTTAACCGCCACCAATGGGCTGCACTTCGTGATTCTGTCCCGATGACGTTAACCGAGGATGAAATCACGCGGTTAAAAGGCATCAACGAAGATCTCTCTCTGGAAGAGGTTGCCGAGATCTATTTGCCGCTGTCGCGTTTGCTCAACTTCTATATCAGTTCTAACCTGCGTCGTCAGGCTGTTCTCGAACAATTTCTTGGCACCAACGGTCAACGCATTCCCTATATCATCAGCATCGCTGGCAGCGTTGCGGTGGGGAAAAGCACCACCGCGCGTGTACTGCAGGCCTTGCTTAGCCGTTGGCCGGAGCACCGCCATGTTGAACTCATCACTACTGACGGTTTTTTGCACCCTAACTCAGTATTGAAAGAACGCGGATTAATGAAGAAGAAAGGCTTCCCGCAGTCCTATGATATGCATCGACTGGTGAAGTTTGTCTCCGATCTTAAATCAGGTGTACCGCAGGCAACCGCGCCGGTTTATTCCCATCTGATTTATGATGTTATTCCCGACGGCGATAAAACCGTCGCGCAGCCGGATATTTTAATTCTTGAGGGACTCAACGTTCTGCAAAGTGGAATGGATTATCCGCACGATCCTCATCATGTATTTGTATCCGATTTTGTCGATTTTTCTATTTATGTCGATGCCCCGGAAGAATTACTGAAAAGCTGGTATATCAACCGTTTTCTCAAATTCCGAGAAGGGGCGTTTACCGATCCTGACTCCTACTTCCACAATTACGCTAAGCTGTCGAAGGAAGAGGCGGTGGATATTGCCACCTCGCTATGGAACGAGATTAACTTAATGAATCTTAAAGAAAACATACTTCCAACCCGCGAACGTGCCAGCCTGATCATGACCAAAAGCGCCAATCATTCTGTGAATCAAGTACGCTTACGTAAATAAAGCAAAGGGAGCCGAAGCTCCCTTTTTTATTCTGCGCTGCGCAATGATATTTCACCGCCAACCCAGGCTTTTATCACCCCATCCTGTTCCAGCAATAGTGCGCCTTGCGCATCAATGCCCCGGGAAATTCCATAGATTTCTTTATCACCGATAATGAGTTTTACCGGGCGATGAATAAAGTTATCCAGTTTCTCCCAGCGCGGCAGATAGGGCGCTAACCCTTCCTGCTCGAACAGTTCCAGGCCCAGACGTAGCTCTTTAATCAGGCGCGCGGCGAGGAGGTTGCGGTCGATGACAACCCCCGCCTCCTGAAGGCTTATCCACCCCTGATTGACCACGTCAGACTCCACGCGACGCATCACAAGATTGATACCCGCGCCACTAACGATTTGTGCAGCATCACCCGTTTTCCCGGTCAGTTCCACGAGGATCCCTGACAGTTTACGATCTTGCAGGTAAATATCGTTTGGCCATTTCACACGAACCTGATCGGCCCCGAGCTGCTGCAAAACTTCAGCGATCACGATACCAATCACCAGGCTGAGTCCAATAGCCGCCGCCGGCCCCTGCTCCAGGCGCCAGTACATCGAGAGATAAAGATTGGCGCCAAAGGGCGAGAACCATTTTCTACCTCGCCGTCCTCGCCCTGCCTGCTGATATTCAGCCACACAGGCATCCCCGGATGTCAGCTCATCAAGCCTGTCCAGTAAATACTGGTTAGTGGAGTCAATCACGGGGAGAACCGTCACTCGGCCATGTTCAATCTGTTGGGAAATCTTTTTCTCATCCAACAGATGAATGGGCTCCGGCAGGCTGTAACCCTTGCCTGGCACTGTAAACACATCGACGCCCCAGTCGCGTAAGGTCTGGATATGCTTATTAATCGCCGCCCGGCTCATACCTAACTGCTCACCAAGCTGTTCACCTGAGTGGAACTCGCCATCAGCCAGGATAGAAATCAACGTTAAGGGAATAGTATGGTCTTTCACGCAATGCTCTCCTCTGCGTTGACTTCACCATGCGTTCCAATGAAGCGCACCTCGGGCTGAAGCCATACATCGAATTTCTTACCCACCTGCTGGCGAACGTAATGGGCTAGTTTTACCACGTCCTCGCTGGTCGCTCGATCTTCATTAATGAGTACCAGGGCCTGTTGTCGATGGACGGCCGCGCCGCCAATGCGTTGCCCTTTGAGCTGACATTGATCGATTAACCAGCCCGCGGCCAGCTTGACGGTGCCGTTTGCCTGCGGATAATGCGGCGCCCGGGGGAATTGCGCCAGCAGCGCTTCAGCAACCTGAGCGCTGACGATCGGATTCTTAAAGAAACTTCCGGCATTGCCGTTAATCCTGGGATCCGGCAACTTAGTCATTCGCATATGACAAACGGAATCGAATACCTGCTGCGGGGTGACGGTCTGTGGATCAAGACGCGTTAAATCACCGTAACTCAGTACAGGCTGCCATGCTTTCGCTAACGTTAAACCAATCGCGACGATGGCGTAGCGATCCTGGTATTCATGTTTAAAGATACTGTCACGGTAGCCGAAACGGCATTCCGCCGCTGAAAGACGCTGCTTACGACCCGTTTCCAGCTCAATGCAGTCCACATAGTTGCAAACCCGCTGGAGCTCGACACCGTAGGCGCCAATATTCTGGATCGGCGAAGATCCTGCGCAGCCAGGGATCAATGCCAAATTTTCCAGACCTGGCATCGCATGCTGTAGCGTGAACTGCACCAATTGATGCCAGTTTTCGCCGGCGCCGACGTGCAAGCACCAGGCTTCCGGCGTTTCGCTCACCTCGATCCCCATAATTCGGTTGAGGATCACCGTACCGGCATAGTCGTTCAGAAACAGGACATTACTACCTTCCCCAAGGATCAGCGTGGGTTCGCCTGCCGCGACAGCAGTTTGCCAGGCGCTTAATAACTGCTGCTCAGTTTCGGCGCGTACAATCGTCCTGGCGGAGCGCTCAATGCCAAAGGTATTCCAGGGTTTGAGGGAGTGGTTCATAGTGGCTTCCTGATGCAAAATCGGCGTTAGTTTACCGTATCTGGCGGGGGAAGGCTTGCCTGATTGCAGGGGCAGTGATATTGGGGGCGTTACCGGTAATGATGCGGTGTACCGGTCCGGGCTACAGGTCGTGCAGGGCGGGTGCGAATCCGTAGCCCCGGTAAGCGCAGCGCCACCGGGGAGATATACCCCACACAGCGAAAAAACCCCGCACCTTTCGGGACGGGGTTCTTGTTAAAACGCAAAAACAAAAAGCTCAGTCTTTCGACTGAGCTTTCTGCTTTATTTGATGCCTGGCAGTTCCCTACTCTCACATGGGGAGACCCCACACTACCATCGGCGCTACGGCGTTTCACTTCTGAGTTCGGCATGGGGTCAGGTGGGACCACCGCGCTATCGCCGCCAGGC
>NZ_PJDK01000137.1:0-4845 GCF_002837615.1 Klebsiella sp. X1-16S-Nf21 | reverse complement strand
ACAGCGGGATGATCCCGTGGCTGCTGGTGGCGGAGCTGCTGTGCCTGAAGAACAGTTCGCTGAAATCGCTGGTGGCGGACCGCCAGGCGGCGTTCCCGGCGTCGGGGGAGATCAACCGCAAGCTGGGAAATGCGGCGGAGGCGATAGCGCGCATCCGGGCACAGTATGAGCCGGCGGCCGCACACATCGACACAACGGACGGTATCAGTATTGAATACCCTGAGTGGCGCTTTAACCTGCGCACGTCCAATACCGAGCCGGTGGTGCGTCTGAACGTGGAGTCCAGAGCGGATACGGCGTTAATGAATGCAAAAACCGAAGAGATTTTAGCTCTTCTCAAGTAATGCATTATCCATAATGGAAGCCATAGGGTCAGATTTTAATCGTATTATTGACCTTATGGCTTATTCTTGACATCCCACTGGTCAAAGCGTAAAACCGCCCACAGCATTATTTAATTTGGTGGCTATCCGCCATTATCCAGTTAACTGATTAAAGTGTAATCTCATGAAAATTACTATTTCCGGTACAGGTTATGTTGGTTTATCGAACGGTGTCCTGATTGCGCAAAACCACGAAGTGGTTGCTCTGGATATCGTACAGGCCAAAGTGGATATGCTTAACCAGAAGATCTCTCCGATTGTGGATAAAGAGATTCAGGAATATCTGGCAGAAAAACCGTTAAATTTCCGTGCCACCACGGACAAGCACGACGCCTATCGTAATGCCGACTACGTGATCATTGCGACGCCGACCGATTACGATCCCAAAACCAACTACTTCAACACCTCTACGGTGGAAGCGGTTATTCGCGATGTCACTGAGATCAACCCGAACGCGGTGATGATCATTAAATCGACCATCCCTGTGGGGTTCACCCGCGACATCAAAGAACGTTTAGGGATTGATAATGTTATTTTCTCTCCTGAGTTCCTGCGTGAAGGCCGTGCGCTGTACGACAACCTGCACCCATCGCGCATTGTCATTGGTGAGCGCTCTGCGCGTGCCGAACGTTTCGCAGACCTGCTGAAAGAAGGCGCGATCAAGCAGGATATCCCGACCCTGTTTACCGACTCCACTGAAGCGGAAGCGATCAAACTGTTCGCGAACACCTATCTGGCGCTGCGCGTTGCCTATTTCAACGAGCTCGACAGCTATGCTGAAAGCCAGGGGCTGAACAGCAAGCAGATTATCGAAGGGGTATGTCTGGATCCGCGTATCGGCAACCACTATAACAACCCGTCCTTTGGCTATGGCGGCTACTGCCTGCCGAAAGATACCAAGCAGCTGCTGGCGAACTACGAATCGGTCCCGAACAATATCATCGCGGCTATCGTGGATGCTAACCGTACCCGTAAAGACTTTATCGCGGATTCTATTCTCGCCCGTAAGCCGAAAGTGGTGGGTGTGTATCGCCTGATCATGAAGAGTGGTTCGGACAACTTCCGTGCCTCTTCTATTCAGGGCATTATGAAGCGCATCAAGGCGAAAGGTATTCCGGTTATTATCTATGAACCGGTGATGCAGGAAGATGAGTTCTTCAACTCCCGCGTCGTGCGCGATCTTGATGCCTTCAAACAAGAAGCGGATGTGATCATCTCTAACCGTATGGCGGAAGAGCTGGCGGATGTGGCGGACAAGGTATACACCCGCGATCTGTTTGGTAACGATTAATTCTGCCTGTCTGAGACTGGCGGTTCCCTGCCGCCAGTGTTCTTCTTTATCTCCCCGTTATATCCCTCACTCCGCGTATTTCTCGCACATTCAGATTAGCCTCAATAAATTGTGATGGACATTACGATCCTGCTCAAAAGCCGTTGCGGGTTGAAAACAGGTCCGATAAGTTAAACTTACCTTGTGAAGAGCTACCGTCACTGTGATGTAGATGCCGGAGATAAGCGCCGGGAGGTAAAACAAAGCCTGCAACGCAGGCTTTTGTTATTTATGCCCTATGGAAATATGATGAACAGGGCGCGATTAACACTATTTTTTCTTGCCTTAATGCCACGCCAAAAAGCAGAATGAACGCTCATTCTGTAATATCATTTTTTTATCTCTTAATGTTATCTTAATCTGATTGCAATACAGAGCGGTCCTTACCACTTGCGTTTATTAAACGTCAGTTTCGTTTTCTTTCTGTCTTTTAAATAAGAAATCAAGAAATAAACTGAAACAGCAAGTAGTATGGCAGCCACCACTAAGAAAAATAGGTTTTCCATAATATCTACCACAGAGCGTATGTTGATTGAATTATTAGTTTGATAAGCAATGCACCAGTTTTGTTCTGTTGCATGGCTTGCTCTAACATATCCTGGATTTAGGAAAATTCCTACAGAGAGTAATGTTTTTGATCAATCAGCATATAATGCTGTTTCCACTCACCAAATTGGGATGGATGACAGAAAAGTTTGAGTGCCTGGCGCGCGGATATTTGCTTTTTTGAAAAAGGCTGGATGAAACTGGTTTCAGGCAGGCGAGAAAAAAGGCAAAAATACCGTCTATAGCACAAAACATTATATATAAAACAATGAATGTGCATTCAGTCGACATATAGTCAGGATAACGGAGGTTCCATAGAAGAGATTGCCGCAACCTGACGATTGCGGCAGGGCAGGGGATTAGATCTGATAGTAATCCTTATACCACTCGACGAAGTTCTTCACGCCTTCCTTCACTGACGTCTGCGGCTTGAAACCCACCAGGTCATATAGCGGTTGGGTGTCTGCGCTGGTGTCCAGCACATCGCCCGGCTGGATCGGCATCATATTCTTCTTCGCTTCCATCCCCAGCGCCTCTTCCAGGGCGGTGATGTAGTCCATCAGTTCCACCGGCGAGCTGTTGCCAATGTTATAGACCCGATATGGCGCGGAACTGGTGGCCGGGGAACCGCTCTCAACGGTCCAGTCGGCATTAGCCTGCGGGATCACATCCTGAACGCGCACCACCGCCTCGACGATGTCGTCGATATAGGTAAAGTCGCGCTTCATTTTGCCGTAGTTGTAGACGTCAATACTTTTCCCTTCCAGCATCGCTTTCGTGAACTTGAACAGCGCCATATCCGGGCGGCCCCAGGGACCATAGACCGTAAAGAAGCGCAGCCCGGTGGTGGGGATGCTGTACAGATGGGAATAGGTATGCGCCATCAGCTCATTGGCTTTCTTGGTAGCGGCATACAGGGAGACCGGATGATCGACGGAATCTTCGGTGGAGAACGGCATTTTACGGTTGAGGCCGTAAACCGAGCTGGAGGAGGCGTACACCAGGTGTTTCACTTTGGTATGGCGGCAGCCTTCCAGAATGTTCAGATAACCCATCAGGTTAGCGTCCGCATAGGCATACGGATTTTCCAGCGAGTAACGCACACCGGCCTGAGCCGCCAGGTGGATCACGCGATCAAATTGCTCTACGGCGAACAGCTTTGCCATACCTTCCCGGTCGGCCAGATCCAGCTGCTGGAAATGGAATGCCGGAGATGCCAGGCGATCCAGACGGGCCTGCTTCAGGCTGACGTCATAATAGTCGTTCATGTTGTCGATCCCGACAACATCATGCCCTTCATTCAGCAGGCGCTGCGCGATATGAAAGCCGATAAAACCTGCGGCACCAGTGACCAAAAACTTCATATTTTTCCTCCGGGGTGTGGATATCCCGTTCTACATAAGTGCCGATTTTACACTGGCTTGCGGTTGGGATCACTTGCTTTGCCGCGTCATCTCCGCCAGACGTGAGGTGAAGGACGTTTTTTCTGGCAAAATAACCGTGGCAAAAGGTGATAAATAACAACGTTTCTCATTTGACTGTTAGCATCCGAATAATAACCTTGTGACTTGTCAGCGGTTTAGCGATTTGTGGCTAAACACAAAGGCAACAAATACCCATTGAGCCCGGCATAAGTTTGTTTAAAGTTATATTTTTTGTGCCCGGTTTATTTATCAAACGGGCTAAAAGCGCGCAATGATGGCTTTCTTTTCTTCATGGATATCAAGAAATTGCTCTTTTTTTGCTTGTTTAATGAATGTTTATGATGTGTGTCATTTGAGTAATCCATTAATCAGTAGGCTTTTTTATTTTTATTCCCGCCGACCAGCGCTATAATCTGCGCACGATTTTCTTTGTGGAATGTGCAGTGTAGAGGCATGAGTCGTTTATCCCACCTATCGGAACATAGCGCCGTTGTTGTGTGCGCAGGGCCATCAAGCCTGAATGCGCGTGGTCTCCCTGGCGGCGAAGACGATGTCTCTTCTTATCTTTCCCCACGTCGTAAACGCTCCTTTCTGACGGTTGCCAGCATCGGCTGGGCGCCCGTTGCGCTTTTTTCGGTGGCGGTAAGGGCATGTGTTTTGCCCTGCGTAAATGAGAAAGTCCTGATGGTTAACCCGGCGGCAAATGCGGAAAGTGTGGTGCGTTTGGCGGCCAGGTGAGGGAAGATGCATGTTAAAAGCAGAGATATGCCTGAAGGTATATCTCTGCTTTTAGGTTTTCAGGACACGCGTTCCGCCAGGCTGTCATTGTAGCCGCTGACTGAACGATCTGCCGACAGCCTGAAGCGAAAGAGGGTGGCGCTTAGCCTGGAGCACGGGAGCAGTACGCATTTTGGTTGCGACAGCCAATGGCGGTAGCGTGCCTCAAAAAGGCCACGCCACCTGACGGTCGATTGATTGATAGTAAAATAAAGCAATTATTTATTTAAGGATTTCATTATGTTACTTCCTGTAATTATGGCTGGTGGTACCGGCAGTCGTCTCTGGCCGATGTCTCGCGAGCTTTACCCGAAACAGTTCCTCCGCCTGTTCGGGCAGAACTCCATGCTGCAGGAAACCATCACCCGACTCTCGGGCCTTGAAA
>NZ_PJDK01000136.1:0-5462 GCF_002837615.1 Klebsiella sp. X1-16S-Nf21 | reverse complement strand
CTTCTTTCGCCATCCCCGCCATGCTGGCGAGCAGGAGGGAGCTGGCGCAAAGTGTAAGGCAAAGGTTCTTTATCTTCATAATAATGATACCTTTTTTGTAAGGGTAGATAAGACGAACGGAAAAATAATGTTTGATACATGAGGTTGCGGATACGTTACAGATTCTTAACGCGGAAAGCAGGGCTGGCAATTACCGGTTCTTATTTTGCCGTTATGAAATTTCGTTTAATGTGCAAATTATGACGGCGATCGTATTTTATTCATGCACACTCTTATTATTGCACTGGACTTGTCCGACAAGGCACGGAGAAGGCGGAAGTATATTATTTTTTGCGAGCTGGCGCACGTTTGTGGATTCTCTCAATGGCGGTGTGAAATAACGTAATTGAGGAGAAGGAAAGTGAAATTCTATATTGGCTTAAACCCGTCATACTTCAAGTTGTAGGTGGGTTGGTGACATTCGTTGCTCCGACCTTTGCTGGCGCCAGCGCCTGAGGGTTCACGCTCTTGCCGCCTTCCTGCAACTCGAATTATTTAGGGTATCTGATTGGTTATTCGCCGCATCTCTGAATATGGAGTTCTCTATGCAGACCTATTTCGATCAACTCGATCGCGTTCGTTACGAAGGCCCGAAATCCACTAACCCGCTGGCTTTCCGTCACTACAACCCGGATGAACTGGTGCTGGGCAAACGGATGGAAGATCATCTGCGTTTTGCGGCCTGTTACTGGCATACCTTCTGCTGGAATGGCGCCGATATGTTTGGCGTGGGCTCCTTCGACCGTCCATGGCAGCAGCCTGGCGACGCCCTGGAGATGGCCAAACGTAAAGCCGATGTGGCGTTTGAATTCTTCCACAAACTCAATGTGCCTTACTACTGCTTCCACGATGTCGATGTCTCGCCGGAAGGCGCCTCGCTGCAGGAGTACAGCAATAACTTCGCCCGCATGGTCGAGGTGCTGGCAGAGAAACAGCAGCAGAGCGGCGTGAAGCTTCTGTGGGGGACCGCAAACTGCTTTACCAACCCGCGCTACGGCGCCGGCGCGGCCACCAACCCGGATCCGGAAGTGTTTAGCTGGGCGGCCACCCAGGTGGTCACCGCCATGAATGCCACTCATCAGCTGGGAGGCGAAAACTATGTGCTGTGGGGCGGTCGCGAGGGCTATGAAACCCTGCTGAATACCGACCTGCGCCAGGAGCGTGAACAGATTGGCCGCTTCATGCAACTGGTGGTGGAGCATAAGCATAAAATTGGCTTTAAAGGCACGCTGCTGATTGAGCCCAAACCGCAGGAACCGACCAAGCATCAGTATGACTATGATGCCTCTACCGTTTACGGCTTCCTCAAACAGTTTGGTCTGGAAAAAGAGATTAAACTGAATATTGAAGCTAACCATGCCACGCTCGCCGGCCATTCGTTCCATCATGAAATCGCGACGGCCATCGCGCTGGGGCTGTTCGGCTCCGTCGACGCCAACCGCGGCGATCCGCAGCTGGGCTGGGATACCGACCAGTTCCCGAACAGCGTCGAAGAGAATGCGCTGGTGATGTATGAAATTCTTAAAGCGGGCGGCTTCACCACCGGCGGCCTCAACTTTGATGCGAAAGTGCGCCGGCAGAGTACCGACAAATACGACCTGTTCTATGGTCATATTGGCGCGATGGATACCATGGCGCTGTCGCTAAAAGTTGCGGCGCGGATGATTGAGGACGGTGAGCTGGATAAACGTGTGGCCAGACGCTACGCCGGCTGGAACGGTGAGCTGGGGCAGCAGATCCTTAACGGGCAGATGACCCTCAGCGACATTGCCCAGTATGCCACTCAGCATCAGCTGGCGCCGCAGCATCGCAGCGGCCAGCAGGAACAACTGGAAAACCTGGTCAACCATTATCTGTTTGATAAGTAATCATGCGGCGGCGCCCGGCATGACCGGCGTCGCAACCAGGATGCTCTGTTCGCGCCACGCTTAGCCGTGGCGCGCGTTTAAGGAGAGGTAGTATGTATATCGGCATCGATCTGGGAACATCGGGCGTCAAAGCCATTCTGCTGAATGAGCAGGGTGAGGTAGTGGCATCGCATACCGAAAAACTCACCGTCTCGCGTCCGCATCCGCTGTGGTCGGAACAAGATCCCGAACAGTGGTGGCTGGCGACAGACACGGCGATGAAAGCCCTGGGCGCGCAGCATAGCCTGCGCGACGTGAAGGCGCTGGGCATCGCTGGTCAGATGCACGGCGCCACGTTGCTGGATAAATCGTTACAGGTGCTGCGTCCGGCCATTTTATGGAATGACGGCCGCTGCGCCGAAGAGTGCCAGCTGCTGGAGGAAAAAGTCAGCGCTTCCCGGCAGATCACCGGCAACCTGATGATGCCGGGCTTTACGGCGCCGAAGTTACTCTGGGTGCAGCGCCACGAGGCGGCGGTGTTCAACCAGGTCGATAAAGTGCTGCTGCCGAAGGACTATCTGCGCCTGCGCATGACCGGCGAGCTTGCCAGCGACATGTCTGACGCCGCCGGTACGATGTGGCTGGACGTCGCCCGGCGTGACTGGAGCGATGAGATGCTCGCCGCCTGCGATCTCAGTCGGGATGCGATGCCGGCGCTGTTTGAAGGCAGCGACGTCACCGGGCAACTGCGACCTGAGGTGGCGCAGGCGTGGAATATGCCGCAGGCGCTGGTGGTGGGCGGCGGTGGCGACAACGCCGCAGGCGCGGTCGGGGTCGGAATGGCCGACGCCGGCCAGGCAATGCTGTCGCTGGGCACCTCAGGCGTCTACTTCGCCGTCAGCGAAGGGTTCCTCAGCAAACCCGAAAGCGCGGTGCACAGCTTCTGCCATGCGCTGCCGGGCCGCTGGCATCTGATGTCGGTGATGCTCAGCGCGGCCTCCTGCCTGGACTGGGCGGCGAAATTAACCGGCCTGGCCAGCGTGCCGGCGCTGATCGCGGCGGCGCAGACGGCGGATGAAAGCGCCGGTCCGGTGTGGTTCCTGCCCTATCTGTCGGGCGAACGCACGCCGCACAACAACCCGCAGGCCAAGGGCGTCTTTTTTGGCCTGACGCATCAGCATGGGCCGGCAGAGCTGGCGCGGGCGGTGCTGGAGGGCGTGGGCTATGCGCTGGCGGATGGCATGGACGTGGTACACGCCTGCGGCATCAAGCCGCAGAGCATCACGCTTATCGGCGGCGGGGCGCGCAGCGCTTACTGGCGACAAATGCTGGCGGATATCAGCGGCCAGCAGCTCGATTACCGTACCGGGGGCGACGTCGGCCCGGCGCTGGGGGCGGCCAGGCTGGCGCAGCTGGCGGTGCACGACGAGGCAGACCGCGCCGGGCTGCTGAAGCCGCTGCCGCTTGAACAAGCGCATCGCCCGGACGATCGCCGTGTGGCCCACTATGCGCCACAGCGGGAAACCTTCCGCCAGATTTATCAGCAGCTGAAACCGCTGATGTCTTAGCCTCAGTCCGTCCGGCAGCGCCGGGCGGATTCCCTCCCTGAATGTCCCAGCTACATCCATCCAAAAAAGCGTATTTGTTTATTCCGAAATCTCCGCTTTCCGGTGCGTAACCTGCGGCATCGCCGGGGGAGTCGGTCATAATCAGCCCCTGTCGACCAGGGAGGTGAGATGAACACAAAACGCAACATTGCCAGGGTGATGATGGCAGCAGGATCGCTGGTTTATCTGCTCGGTATCTGGCGAACCTGCCCGTTGTTTAGCGGTAAAGGTTATTTTCTCGGCGTACTGGTGATGGGGATGTTTGCCGTCCTCGCCCATCAGCGCGCCAGCCAGTGGCAGGAACAGGACGACGGCTTTATTGCCTTATGTCGGCTGGTGCTGCTGCTATCGGTCGGCCTGCTGCTGGTTGGCGCCTGGTATGTGCCGGCAGACTGGCATGAAAAAGCCGTCTATATCGCGGCGTGGTTTGTCTGCTTATATGGCGCATCGGCAACCCCCGAACGGACCCGCGTCGCCCGGGCGATGCAAAAAACGGAATAAGCGCCGCCCCGAGGCGCGTAAAAGGTAAAAAGTGATGGAAAACAAGCACGCGACGTATTCTCCGGCGTTTCATTTGATCTCCTGGATTGCCCTGATCGGCGGCATCGTCACCTATCTGGTGGGGCTGTGGAATGCCGATATGCAGTTGAATGAGAAAGGCTATTATTTTGCTGTCCTGGTACTGGGGCTGTTTGCCGCGGCATCTTATCAAAAGACGGTGCGCGATAAGTATGAAGCCATTCCGACCACCGCGCTGTACTACACCACCTGTCTGGTGGTCTTCGTTATCGCTGTTGGCTTGCTGGTTATCGGACTGTGGAATGCCACTCTGCTGCTCAGCGAGAAAGGGTTCTATGGGCTGGCGTACTTTTTGAGCCTGTTTGGCGCTGTTGCGGTGCAGAAAAACGTGCGTGATGCCTGGGACCCGACGCGCTTACGGGAACCTCTCAGCGTGACGGAAGAGGGGCCTGAGTCGTAAGTCGGGCCCCTCCGGGTGGCGGACAGTTAGCTGACCAGCCGGCGGCTATCAATCCGCTGCACCAGGCCTGACAGCAGCAGGCTGCCGAGCAGGGCGGCGCTAAATATCCACACAATGTCCAGCAGCGGCCAGCGGGACAGCTCCAGATGGCTGGCGCGCAGCGCATGCACTATCAGGGCATGGAAACCGTAGATCCCCAGTGAATGTCGCGCAATGCAGGCGATACCGGGCAGGGGACGCGCGTTAAGCCAGTTTTTGGCCAGCGTCAGCAGGGCGACCGCGCAAACGAACACCGCCGGCCCGCAGTAGAGATACCAGGTGTCGCCAAAGTCTCCGCGCCAGCGCAGCTCATGCAGCGTGCCGCGGGAGATAACCCACACGGCGGCGATGAACAGCGCGGCGCAGAACGGGGTCAGCCATTTTTTATTGGTGTCCAGGGTGCCAATGGCTCTGCCCAGCACGCCGTAGAGCACGTAGTAGAAGGTATCACCGTTGATATAGAGGTTGACTGGCAGCCACTCAATCCCGGCGGCTTTGACGCTGACCATATTGGGGTTGGCCAGAATACCGAGGATCGCCATCAGCACCAGCAGCATTTTGCCACTGACGGACTTAACCTGAATCAGCGGCGAGAGCAGGTAGATGACGGCGATAGCAAAGAAAAACCACAGGTGGTAGAAGACGGGCTTCTGCAGCAAATTCTTTAACGATAGCTCGACGTTGATATGGGTAAACAGCGCGATATACAGCAGAGACAGCGCGCTATAGAACGCAATGCACAAACCAATTCGCCAGAAATGGCGCGGCTGGGCGCTGCGCTCGCCAAAAAACAGGTATCCCGAGATCATAAAAAACAGCGGCACGCTGACGCGGGAGGCGGAATTGAGCAGATTGGCGATGTCCCATTCCATAAGGGTGATGGCATGCGGATGAGTGATATACCAACTGGTACTGTGGATCATCACCACCATCATGCAGGCGATACCGCGC
>NZ_PJDK01000135.1:0-5598 GCF_002837615.1 Klebsiella sp. X1-16S-Nf21 | reverse complement strand
ACCTGATGATGGTCTTTGGCTTGCGGCGTGTTTTGCGCCATCACGCCTGTGAGAACGTGCGGCTGGTAGGCCTCTTCCAGATAGCGGATCTCCTCAGAACTGAGCCGCAGGTTCACGGCGCTGACCGCACCGTCAACATGGTGCTTTTGCGTGGCGCCGACCACCGGGGCGGTGACTTTAGTCAGCAGCCAGGCCAGCGAGATTTCGGTCATGGAGACCTGATGCCGTTCGGCAAGTTCGGCGACGCGCGCAATAATGATCCGATCCTGCTCTGCCGTGCCGTCGTATTTCCCCCGGGCATAATCATCTTCCACCGCTCGCCGCGTGTAGCCTTCTAAACGCGAGAGACGGCCGCTGGCCAGCGCGCTATAGGGGGTCATGGCGATATTATCTTCTGCGCACAGCCCGAAGAGTTCTCGTTCGTCTTCACGCATAATCAGGTTGTAATGGCTTTGCATGGAGACAAAGGGCGTCAGCCCTTCGCGTTCAGCAAGGGCGTTCGCCTTCGCCAGCTGCCAGGCATAGCAATTGGAAATGCCAATCGCGCGCACCTTGCCGGCGGTCACGGCGGTGTGCAGCGCCTCCAGCACGTCGATAACCGGGGTGTTGTGATCCCAGATGTGGTAGATGTAGAGGTCGATGTAGTCCATCCCGAGGTTTCGCAGACTCTGGTCGAGCGAGCGGGCTATCGCCTCTTTTCCGCTGATCCCCTCGGCTATCTGGGCAGCGGTTCGTGGCAGAAACTTGGTGGCCAGCACCACCTCCTCGCGTTTTGCCATCTCCCGCAGCGCCCGGCCAACGTACCGCTCACTGGAGCCGTTCTGATAGGCGATGGCGGTATCGTAAAAATTGATGCCCTTTTCGAGGCCGTAGCGAATGATGTCCCGGCTTGCTGTTTCGTCCAGCGTCCAGCGATGCTGGCCCGTCAACGGATCGCCAAACCCCATACATCCCATGCAGATGCGGGAGACCAGTAAGTCACTTTTACCGAGCCGGGTATACTGCATCGTTATTTTCTCCCTTTGGGTTATTCCACCAGAGTTTTCAGCTGCGCGATCAGTCTGGCCGCGTGCTCCCGGGCACGCGCTTTTTGCTGGGCGATTTTGTCGGCATCCCGGTCGGCGTAGCTGATGCCGCAGGTATAAACCGGCGCCAGCAGCTCAAGATTGCACAGCCTGGCCGTGGTCTCGAAAGGAAGGAGGTACTCTTCAATGGCGTGGCCAAAGAAACCGTCAGTAGTGTAGAGCGCTTGCGGCGCCCCGGTGGTGAAAGAAAGAAGCAGTTTTTTACCGCCCAGTTTCGCCGTTGAGCCGTGAGCAAAGCCATGAACAAAAACCTCGTCCAGCCACTGTTTCATTAACCCGGGCAGCCCATACCAGGAAAAAGGAAACTGCCAGACAATCACATCGGCCCTGAGCAGGCTTTCCTGCTCTGCGCTGATGTTGATGTTGCCGTGCGGATAGAGCCTGTCCAGACGGCGGATTTCCGCGTCGGGCAGGGCGGTCGCCACTTCGTCGAGGATGGTGGCGTTGGCGATGGAATGGTTGAGGTCCGGATGTCCGGAAACGATAAGGATATGAGGCCTTTCCATCGTTACTCCTGATGTTTAAATTCGGCTGAGAAGAGATTTTCCCAGCTAATAAACGAGCCGAGTGGAATACACTCGAAGGTTAATAAACCCGCTTTTGCCAGCGGAAATTCGGCCATGACGTTATTCGCCTCTTCCACGGTGTCGCATTCGAGGAAAATAGCGACGCCGGGTCGGTCCTGACGGAAATAGATGTCGCGGATAAAGCCAGACTTATACAGTCCCCAGGCATGCAGGGCTTCCGCGGTAAGGTGCGGCGCATAGTGTTCCAGCGTCGCGCCGGGCGCGGGAATATCCAGACATAAAATTCGCATCGTTGTCTCCGGAAAGTCGTTATTAGCGGGAAGAGACAAAAGTATACGAGCCCCTGGTGGCGAAGATTAGGCGGTCATTGACTTAAGAATATTTAGCCTGTACTTAATAATCAGTCGAGGTTGGCTTAAGGAGATGCTATGAATAACGCGCTTTATAATCAGATACGCATTTTTCAGAGCATTGCGCGCGAAGGCACTATCTCGGCCGCCGCAAGGAAATTAGAAATCACGCCGCCCTCGGTCAGCAATGCGCTCAAGCTGCTGGAAGAGCACATCGGTCATCCGCTTTTTGTGCGCACTACCCGGCGAATCGAGCTGACGGAAACCGGGCAACAGCTGCTGGAGCAGACTGCGGCGGCGGTGGAGGTTCTGGAAACATCGCTGGAGAGCCTCCGCGACCAGAATCAGGAACCCTCCGGAGCAGTGAGAATAACCCTCTCGCGCTTTGCCTACCTGCTTATTTTGAAACCGGCGATGGCGGCATTTTGTCAGCAATATCCGGGGATCCAGCTGGAAATATCGGTCTATGACGGTACCGTCAATATTATTGAAGAACGATTCGACCTGGGGATCCGCTTTGGCGATATTCTCGAAGGCGGAGTGGTCGCCCGCCCGTTAATGAAGCCGTTTCGGGAAGGGTTATATGCCTCCTCAGCCTATCTGGCCGAATATGGCGTGCCTGCGGTGCCCGCCGATCTCAACCATCACCGGCTGATTGGCTATCGCTTTATTACCAACAACCGCATCCTGCCGCTGATCCTCAATGACCACGGCGAGCAACTGACCGTCGAGATGCCCGGACAGTTAATCAGCAATGATATTGACGTCATGGCCGACGGTATCCGCCATGGACTGGGGATTGGCCGCTTGTTTGAACCCATCTGGCGGCTACAGCCCGATCGTGAACAGTTTCTACCGGTGATGGAGGACTACTGGAAAACCTATCCGCCGGTTTATCTCTATTACCCGAAAAACGCGGGCAGAACGAAAAGGGTGAAAGCCCTGATTGATTTTCTGATAGCGCATACCGCGGAATAGAGGTTATTTGCGTGCGAAATGTCTGAAGGCACCGGCCCTGTCTTTCTCTCAGCCTTAATCCTATACTCCCTGCGGATAACGCGTTTTTATCGCGGTGCATTTTGCCGTGCAACGGCTCATCCCATCGTCAACGCGATGGACGGGGAATATCAATAAGGGAGAGGCAGCAATGGGCAGACGCTTCATGGTCTGTATGTTCGCGCTGGTGGCGTTTTCGGCCAGTGCAGCGCAGGGCGTTCACGGTGGCCATAACGGGCAGTCGGTAATAGCTGGCGCCGACGGCGGCAACGGTTCGAACGGCGGCAATAGCGATAATTCCTCGGGTCGGGCAGGGTGCCCGGGCGGCACCGATCCCGATAAGCACGGCCATTTTTACCTGCCCGGCACCCGCGAACCCTGTAATCCCGGGCCCCAGGATGCAGAGAAAGTCGGGTCTTCCCGCTAGCGTTCAGCTCAGATCGTGCAGCGCTTTGTCTGATGGCGGGGAAAGCTGAATATCCTGAAACTCAACCGCCAGTCCCCCGCGCTCCGGTGAGCAGCACATGACGCCCGCTTTGACCGGGCCTGGCGGAAAGTAGCCGAGCCGCAGCAGCGGCCAGCGCTCGCCGTCGGTCGAATACTGCAGCCTTAACGCATCGCCCTTGCGGGTCAGCCGCAGCCAGAAGGTGCGCGGGTCGCCGGGAAAAAGCCCGGTGGCCCAGTCGGAGTGGGTTAGCGTCAGTACGCTGCCGATGGCCGGGGCATCGTCATTGAATTCAATCCCCGCCTTCAGCCAGGTCTGCTCGTCCGCCATCATCATTAGTCCAGCCTGGTCGTAAAGCGTGGTGAAATCGGCACATATTTTTGCCTGCAGGGTAAAATCACCTTCCACCTCAGTAGCATAAAGATGCCCAGAGAAACGCTCGAAGCCATACCAGGTATGGCGCCAGAAGTCGGTATGCTTATCGGTGACCACCGTCAGGCCGTCGGTATCGCGGCGCCACTCGGCAGGTTCATTGATCCAGTGAAAGGACGGCTGCATTTTTCCTCCGGGATACGCTTATAACAGCGACTGCAGTACGGGTGACGCCATGCTGGCCTCAAAGGGAATAATCTCGGTACGGGCGAGACCCAACTGCTGGAAGGGATCCTGACTCAGACGCGATTCCAGCATTTCCCGGCTGGCGCATTTCGCCAGAATCACCCCGCCGGTGCGGGGAAGGCGGCGGCCGGAGGCGAGAAAGAGGCCGTCAGCATAGCCTTTTTTGAGCCATTCGACGTGGGCGGGAATGGCGTCGTCCACCTCTTCGAGCGGTTTTATATACGTTAAAACAACCACATAAAGCGTACTCATCCTGAAAACCCTGTCAATCCGATGGGATCGCCAGCCTGACACATTTCGATGAGGGATAAAAGAAAGCGCGGTATTTTTCCGTGCTATTGCGCAAGGGAGGGCATGTAGCCACTCAACGGGGGCTTATCGCAGGCGTGAAATAACACATATGTTTTTACGAATGTATATTGATCTTTATTGGTGGTTCCGTATGCTGTCCGTCACGCTTAAGGAGAAATCATGTCTTTATTGCCCCTGCAACTGTTCAAAAACCTCGCCGATGAAACCCGGCTGGGGATCGTATTGCTGCTCAAGGCGCGTGGAGAGCTGTGTGTTTGCGATCTCTGTACGGCGCTCGCCCAGTCCCAGCCCAAGATCTCCCGCCATCTGGCGATGCTGCGGGAAAGCGGGCTGCTGCTGGATCGTAAACAGGGTAAATGGGTCCATTACCGCCTCTCTCCGCAGATGCCGGCCTGGGCGGCGCAGGTGATTGAGCAGGCCTGGCTCAGTCAGCAGGACGATGTGCGGATGATGGTTTGCAGACTGGCTGACGGGGCGGGTTGTCAGTAAAAATTTTATCTAAACATATCTGTTTTTTCGAATGTGATTGACGGGGGTAATCATGTTGCTGGCAGGCGCGATTTTTGTCCTGACCCTGGTGCTGGTGATCTGGCAGCCGCGGGGTTTAGGGATCGGCTGGAGCGCGGCCTTTGGCGCGGCGCTGGCGCTGGCCACCGGTGGAGTACAACTAGCCGATATCCCGGTGGTGTGGCATATCGTCTGGAATGCGACCGCCACCTTTATCGCCGTTATCATTATCAGCCTGCTGCTTGATGAGTCTGGCTTTTTTGAATGGGCCGCGCTGCACGTTTCCCGCTGGGGAAGAGGGCGGGGTCGTCTGCTATTTACCTGGATTATCCTGCTCGGCGCCGCGGTGGCGGCGCTGTTTGCCAACGACGGCGCGGCGCTGATCCTCACCCCCATCGTGATTGCCATGCTGCGAGCGCTGGGATTCAGCAAGGGAACGATGCTGGCCTTTGTCATGGCCGCCGGATTTATTGCCGATACCGCCAGCCTGCCGCTGGTGGTGTCGAATCTGGTGAATATCGTTTCGGCAGATTTCTTTGCCATCGGCTTCAGGGAGTACGCTTCGGTGATGGTGACGGTCGATCTCGCGGCGATCCTCACCACCCTGGCGATGCTGCACCTGTTCTTTCGCCGGGATATCCCGCCGGCCTGGGATATGGCGTTACTGAAAGCGCCGGTCACGGCGATAAAAGATCCGGCGACGTTCCGCACCGGCTGGGGCGTGCTGCTGCTGTTGCTGGTCGGCTTTTTCGTTCTTG
>NZ_PJDK01000134.1:0-5650 GCF_002837615.1 Klebsiella sp. X1-16S-Nf21 | reverse complement strand
GCGGCGCGCTGGGTTACGCGGGCGGCGGCTGGCTGTTTGATGCCGGCAAAGCCGTGGGCCAGCCCGAACTGCCGTGGCTGATGCTCGGCGCCATTGGGTTTATCACTTTCCTTGCCCTGTGGTGGCAATTCAGTCCAAAACGCTCCGCCTCCGGTATGCTGGAGCCGCGCACCTAAGAGCGTAGGTCCGCGGTTTCTCCTGCCTTTCAGCCTATTCTGCTGGCATGAAGAATGCTGACAGGTCATGATGCTTTGTGTCAGGATGAATGATGGTACGAGCTTGAGGAACCCCATGAAAAAAATATTGATCGCCGCGGCGCTGATTGTCAGCGGTCTGCTGAGCGGCTGTAACCAGTTGACCCAATACACGGTAAGCGAGCAGGAGATAAACCAGGCGCTGCAGAAGCGTAACCATTTCGCCAAAGATATCGGTCTGAAAGGCGTTGCCGATGCCCATATTGAGCTGCAGAACCTGACCAGCGCTATTGGCCGTGAAGAGCCGGGTAAAGTCACGCTGACCGGGGTCGCCAACGTCGATCTGAACTCCCTGTTCGGCACCCAGAAAGCGACGATCGATCTGAAGCTCAAAGCGCTGCCAACCTTTGACAGAGAGAAAGGCGCTATCTTCCTGCAGGAAATGGAGGTGGTCGATGCCAAAGTGGCGCCCGAGAAGCTGCAGTCGGTGATTCAGGCCCTGCTCCCCTATCTGAATCAGTCGCTGCGCAGCTACTTCAGCCAGCAACCGGCCTATGTCCTGCGTGAAGACGCCAGCACCGGCGAAGCGCTGGCGAAGAAATATGCCAAGGGCATAGAGGTGAAACCGGGCGAAATTGTCATCCCCTTTACCAATTAATCTCCAGGGCGCTACGGCGCCCTGAATTTTTTACGGAAATGAGTGCAAAGGAAAACGTTTACGCTTATCCTTAGTGCCCGGCAAAAAACAGCCCTGATGACTGAACCTATTAGCCGGAGCCTTCCATGACAGCACAACCCCAGGTATTGAAAATCCGCCGCCCAGACGACTGGCATATCCATCTGCGTGATGACGATATGCTGAAAACCGTCGTGCCTTACACCAGTGAGTTTTATGGCCGGGCGATCGTGATGCCGAATCTGGTGCCGCCTGTCACCACCGTCGCGGCGGCTATCGCCTATCGCCAGCGCATTATGGACGCCGTCCCGGCCGGGCACGATTTTACCCCGTTGATGACCTGCTATCTGACAGACTCCCTCGACCCGGCGGAGCTGGAGCGCGGCTTTAACGAAGGTGTGTTCACCGCCGCCAAGCTCTACCCGGCCAACGCCACGACCAACTCCAGCCACGGTGTCACCAGCACCGACGCCATTATGCCGGTGCTGGAGCGGATGGAAAAACTGGGCATGCCGCTGCTGGTACATGGGGAAGTCACCCACGCCGAGATTGATATTTTCGATCGTGAAGCGCGCTTTATTGACACGGTGATGGAGCCCCTGCGCCAGCGCCTGCCCGGTCTGAAGGTGGTCTTTGAGCATATTACTACCAAAGATGCCGCCGAATATGTGCGTGACGGCAATGAACTGCTGGCGGCCACTATTACCCCGCAGCACCTGATGTT
Source organism: Klebsiella sp. X1-16S-Nf21 (assembly GCF_002837615.1). Taxonomy (NCBI): domain Bacteria; kingdom Pseudomonadati; phylum Pseudomonadota; class Gammaproteobacteria; order Enterobacterales; family Enterobacteriaceae; genus Klebsiella; species Klebsiella sp. X1-16S-Nf21. The sequence continues at coordinate 4,056 of NZ_PJDK01000134.1, read as the reverse complement.
CAACCGCAACCATATGCTGGTCGGCGGTATTCGTCCTCACCTGTACTGCCTGCCGGTACTCAAACGCAATATTCATCAGCAGGCGCTGCGCGAACTGGTCGCCAGCGGCTTTAGCCGCGCCTTCCTTGGCACCGACTCCGCGCCGCACGCCCGCCATCGTAAGGAAGCCAGCTGCGGCTGCGCCGGCTGCTTCAACGCCCCGACCGCCCTCGGCAGCTACGCCACCGTGTTTGAAGAAATGAACGCTCTGCAGCACTTTGAAGCCTTCTGCTCGCTGAACGGCCCGCGCTTCTACGGTCTGCCGGTCAATGAAAGCTATGTTGAGCTGGTGCGTGAAGAGACCACGGTCGTTGACAGCATTGCGCTGCCCAATGATAGCCTGGTCCCGTTCCTGGCGGGTGAAACCGTTCGCTGGACGATGAAGCGATAAAAAACGTAGCCCCCTGTTGTCAACGCCCACCGGATACTGTATAAATAACCAGTATCAAACACAGGGGGCAATTATGCGCATCGAAGTGTCTATCGCCAAAACGACCGCCTTACCCAACGGCGCGCTGGAAGCGCTGAATAACGAACTCTCCCGGCGTATCGCCGAGCAATTCCCGGCCATCGACAGTCAGGTGAGCGTGCGCTACGCCACCGGCAACCAGCTCTCGGTGTTCGGCGCCCTGAAAGAAGACAAAGACCGGATAAGCGAAATCCTGCAGGAAACCTGGGAAAGCGCGGACGACTGGTTTGTCCACGATCTCTCCTGAAGCATGGCGGGATCCAGTTACTCTGGTTTGCTCCCTCATTGTGCTTTTCTTTGCCGGGTCGCCCCGGCTTTTTTCTCCCCGCCTCTTGTTCAGAATATTCCTGATTATTCTGCTTAATATCGGCTAAAATGGCCATTTCCCGCGCTTATCTTGCGTAAAAAAGCGGCGAAAACAAGAAAATCATGCTGCCTTTCATTTAATTTCTCGAGTTTATTCTTGATCCCTGATATAATTAACTTGCTTCAAAAAACATGCATTAAACCTCGAGAATTGTTGTCTTTTAACATATGAATAAGGGGTTATGATGGAAAAAAATAATGAAGTCATTCAGACCCATCCCCTCGTTGGATGGGACATCAGCACCGTTGATAGCTACGATGCGCTGATGTTGCGCCTGCACTACCAGAACCCCACTCAAGAAAACAGTCATGATGCTGAAATTGGCCAGACGCTATGGCTAACGACGGACGTCGCACGTCAATTTATTTCAATCCTGGAAGCAGGCATTGCGAAGATTGAATCTGGCGAATACCAGGAAAACGAGTACCGCCGACATTAACGCGATACGGGGAATGACTAAACAATAGTCTTAACAGGCACCTGCGGGTGCCTGAATTATTTTCGGGCTTGTATAAGCGCAGGGAGTTAATTACCCTGCTAATAAGGCAATTACCCGGAACTCACCATGCAATACGATCTTATCATTATCGGCAGCGGATCGGTCGGCGCTGCCGCTGGCTATTATGCGCGTCGTGCCGGACTCAATGTTCTGATGACCGATGCCCACCAACCTCCCCATCAGGAGGGCAGCCATCATGGCAGTAGCCGTCTTATCCGTCACGCTTATGGCGAAGGTGAAAAGTATGTTCCGCTGGTGCTGCGCGCCCAGCAGCTGTGGGATGAACTGGCTGAAATCAGCGGCGAAGCCGTTTTTGAACGCACCGGCGTCATTAACCTCGGCCCCGCCAGCTCTCCTTTCCTGGCCAACGTCGCCGCCAGCGCCAGGGCGTTCGATCTTGAGGTTGAAGAGTTAGATGCTCAGGCCGTCATGCAGCGCTGGCCGGAGATACGCCTTCCCGACGACTATCGGGCGATTTTCGAACCGGCGTCCGGCGTACTGCGCAGTGAGCTGGCTGTCGAGACCTGGATACGTCTGGCACGGGAAGCTGGCTGCGCGCAGCTATTCAACTGCCCGGTCTCAGCCATTCATCACCATGCAGACGGGGTCACCATTGATACCCTTGACGGTGAATATCACGGCAAGAAATTGCTGATTAGCGCCGGTACCTGGGTCACCCGCCTGCTTCCGGACCTCCCCATCCAGCCGGTACGTAAGGTTTTTGCCTGGTTCCAGGCCGATGGCCGTTACAGCAGCAAGAATCATTTCCCGGCATTCACCGGCGAGCTACCCAACGGCGATCAATACTACGGTTTCCCGGCGGAAGATAACGAGCTAAAGATCGGCAAGCATAACGGCGGTCAGCCTGTCTCCACGCCGCAGGAGCGATCGGCGTTTGGCGCTGTCGCCAGCGATGGTTCCGAATCCTTTCCGTTTTTACGTAACGTCCTGCCCGGGATCGGCGGCTGTCTGCACGGCGCCTCCTGCACCTATGACAACACGGTCGATGAAGATTTTATTATCGATACGCTCCCTGGCAGACCAGACACACTGCTGATCACCGGTCTGAGCGGCCATGGCTTTAAGTTTGCGCCGGTGCTGGGAGAAATTGCCAGTCAGTTTGCCCAGGGACAGACGTCGACCTTTAACCTGACGCCTTTCTCGCTGGCGCGCTTTAGCTCATAACGGAATGCGGCACGCTTGCCGCCGGAAAAAAAACGGCCTCTGTGTCGAGGCCGTTAGTCATTGAGAACGGTTATGCGTCGCCTGTTTAATATGCTGGTTAACAACGTGCGCGAGCACTTTATGATCTACCTTGCGCTGTGGTTGCTGCTGGCGATCATCGATCTCGTCTGGTTATGGTTTTTCTGACGACTCCGGCTCGGGGATCCCGAGTTTGGTGTTCAGTCGGCCACGCGATTTGTTAAAGATTTTATTGCCGTTTTCGCGTCCGGCGCGCAGTTTGCGCTGCTCCTCTTCCGGCAGCTTATGCTCTTCCATGCACGCTTCGCTACAGCAACCGGCAAACTTCTCAGCGCAGCTCGGGCACTGTATAAACAGCAGATGACAGCCATCATTCAGGCAATTGGTATGGGTATCGCACGGCGCGCCACACTGATGACAGTGCGCGATGACGTCATCGGAGATACGCTCGCCCATCCGCTCATCAAAGACAAAGTTTTTGCCAATAAAACGGACCGGCAGCCCCTGCTCACGTGCGCGGCGGGCGTACTCAATAATCCCGCCCTCGATATGCCAGACCTTATTGAAACCGTTATGCTTCATCCAGGCGCTGGCTTTTTCACAGCGAATACCGCCGGTGCAATACATAACAATTTTCTTGTCTTTGTGGTCCTGCATCATTTCCACGGCTTTCGGCAGCTGGTCGCGGAAGGTATCCGCCGGGATCTCCAGCGCGTTTTCGAAATGACCCACCTCATATTCATAGTGGTTACGCATATCGATAAATACCGCATCCGGATCGTCAAGCATGGCATTGACGTCCGCCGCCTTGAGATAATCCCCAACATTGGAGGCATCGAAAGAGGGATCGTCGATGCCATCGGCGACAATACGGTCACGCACTTTCAGGCGCAGCACCCAGAAAGATTTCCCATCGTCCTCAAGGGCGATATTGAAACGCAGCCCCGCCAGCGCCGGATCGAAGCCATAGAGAAACTCACGCAGGGCTTCAACGTTGCTTTCCGGCACGCTGATTTGCGCGTTGATCCCTTCCCGGGCCAGATAAATACGGCCAAAGACCTTCAGCTGGGTTAAGGCAACCCATAACGCATCGCGAGTGGCTTGTGGGTCGACAATGGTGAAATATTTATAGAATGAGATCGTCGTGCGCGGCTCGGTCTCAGCCAGCATTTGCGCCTTTAACGTCTCATTTGAAATGCGGTTGTGTAACACTGGCATGGTGTACCTGCTCGACATAGAAATGAGGAAATAAACGGCGGGCATGATATAGCAAAGCTAATTAATTTACATCCCTACATTTTACGCTACATTTCTCTCACCCGGTCGCGCCCCGCTTAACAAAACGAGCTGACTGTCGCCGCCTTTGGCTGGCCGGTAAAAAAATGCGATAATATAAGACGTTGCTCACTGATACGGGTATGAAATGACTCATTTGCCTAAATTTTCTCCGGCGCTGTTGCATCCGCGCTATTGGCTGCT
>NZ_PJDK01000133.1:0-5898 GCF_002837615.1 Klebsiella sp. X1-16S-Nf21 | reverse complement strand
GGCCATCACCACCGCCACGAGGATCGCCACCCGCGCGGGCGCGAGGGTAAAACCATACCCTTTGAGCACCACGCCGACGATCGGGCCAAAGACAATTAACGCGCAAAGACCGGCCAGCACGCTGTCGATTAGCGCGCTTTTGATATCCCGCGCAGGCTGGCGCGTAAATTCACCCATAAAGCCTCCTTAGACCTTGGCCACCAGCGGACGTCCCAGCAGCCCCTGCGGGCGAAAAATCAGGATCGCCACCAGCAGCGCAAAGGAAAAGACATCTTTGTAATCCGAATTCACCAGCCCGGCGAACTGGGCTTCGGCCACCCCGAGCAGCAGTCCGCCCAGCATCGCGCCAGGCAGCGAGCCGATCCCGCCCAGCACCGCGGCGGTAAAGGCTTTGATGCCGATAATAAATCCGATATAGAAGTCGAAGGTGCCGTAGTTCATGGTCACCAGCACGCCGGCCAGACCGGCCATCGCCGCGCCGATGACAAACACCAGGGAGATCACCCGGTCGGTATTGATGCCAAGGATCGCCGCCATACGCCGGTCCTGCTGGGTAGCGCGACAGATGCGCCCCAGCCGGGTGTACTGGATAATCCAGGTCAGGGTCAGCATCCCCACCAGCGCCGCGACGAGAATAAACACCTTGGTCCAGGTGATCTGCACCACCCCATCGCCCACCGTCATGCGCAGCGCGCCGCTGAGCAGCGTCGGGATCCCCTGCTGGTTCGGCCCCTGGCTCAGCTGGACATAGTTCTGCAGGATCAGCGACATTCCGATAGCCGAGATCAGCGGCGCCAGCCGCGTCGAGTTGCGCAGCGGCCGGTAGGCGATGCGCTCGATCGCCCAGCCATATACGCCAGTGACCACGATGGTGAACACCAGGGTGGCGAAAATCAGCAGCGGAAAGGAGTGGATCCCGAAGAAAGAGAGCAGCGCCAGGCCGATGGCGCACAGATAGGCGGAGACCATATACACCTCGCCGTGGGCGAAGTTGATCATGCCGATGATCCCATACACCATGGTGTAGCCGATGGCGATTAAGCCGTACACTGCGCCCAGCGTCAGCCCATTGATCAGTTGTTGCAGAAAAAACGCCGTCATAGCCCCTCCAGCCGCCAGGCAGACGGCCGCCGGGTTCCGTTCCCGGTCGACCGCCGCCGTGTGACGATTCGCAAGTCAAAAGGACAGAGCGTCCTCAGGTCGTGGCCGATCAGAGCTGATGATATTTGCCCTTGTCGTCCCACTGATAGACCACGTAGTCGGACACCTTGAGGTCGCCTTTGCCATCCCAGGCTTTCTTGCCCATTACCGTATCGACATCGTGGCTCTTCAGCCAGTCGCTGGCTTTGGCGTTATCGGTACCCACGGCGTTCCAGGCCGCGGCAATAGCCTGAATGGAGGCGTAGGCGTAGAGGGTATAGCCTTCTGGTTCAAAGCCGCTGGCGCGGAACTTCTCGATCACCGCTTTGCCTTCCGGGAGAGTGCGTGGATCCTGACCAAAGGTCATCAGCACGCCGTTGGTGAACTGCGGCCCGCCGGCGGCCGTCACCAGCTCCTCGGTGACGATACAGTCGCCGGAGAAGAATTTGGCCTGCACCCCCTGCTCGCGCATCTGACGCACCAGCGGGCCCGCTTCCGGATGACAGCCGCCAAAGTAGACCACGTCCGGCTTGAGGGCGCCGATCTTGGTCACCAGGGCGTTAAAGTCTTTTTCACCGCGGGAGAGGCCTTCGTACAACACTTCTTTGGTGCCCCGCTTCGCCAGCGCCGCGCGGGTGGCATCGGCCAGCCCCTGACCATAGGTGTCTTTATCGTGGATGACGGCAATTTTCTTCGCCTTCAGCACGTCCAGCATATAGTTGGCGGCAATCGCCCCCTGCTGATCGTCACGACCACACATGCGGAAAAGGTCCTTCATGCCGCGCTCGGTGATCTGCGGGTTGGTCGAGCCGGGGGTAATGGTCAGGATCCCAGCTTCGTCATATACCTCGGAAGCCGGCATCGTTGAGGAAGAGCAAAAGTGCCCCACCACGGCGGAGACTTTCGCTTCATCCACCAGCCGGTTGGCCACCGCCACCGCCTGCTTCGGTTCGCACGCGTCATCCCCCTGCACCAGCACAATCTTTTCGCCTTTGATACCGCCGGCGGCATTGATATCGGCCACCGCCTGCGAAGCCCCCTTCCAGTACTGGGCGCCGTAGGTGGCGTTGGGTCCGGTAAAGGGCCCGGCGACGCCGATCTTCACGTCTGCCTGGGCGTAAAAGGCCATGCTCATACAACCTGCTATCACAACATGAAGCGTCATTGTTTTCAGTTTCAAAGACATTCGGATATTCCTCAGCGATGTAAAGCCTGGCGTCATGGAATGACGCAGAAAATATCACTTACCGTGTGGTGCCGACGTTGGCGCAGCGCCAGGACGGCCAGGGTGGAAGAAGCAAAAATCCCGCCAGGTAGAGAGGTCGCGCCGGAGCGCGGACGCCCCGGTCAGTGCGCACGCGACGGCAACCCGTGCCGCATCCGGCAAGGGCGCATTCCCTTTCAGGTCAGGAGATCGGTTGCCATCACGTGGCGAGCCGGACAACGCGGTATCCGTACCGGCCCGTGAGCTAAACATAGATGCAGTTAGCGGTCGCTGCGCGCCAGCGTGGTGCAAAAATGCGAATATGATCAACAGTGGTGATTATTTTGTTGCGGTAATGTGAAGATGATAACAGGAGAGCCCGTTAAAGGCTCTCCTGTGGCCTGGCGGCCGCTCAGAGTTGACTGGTGAACGTTCGGGAGATCACATCCTGCTGCTGCTCGCGGGTCAGCGCGTTAAAGCGGACCGCATAGCCGGAGACGCGGATCGTCAGATTCGGATACTCCTCCGGGTGTTCTATCGCATCGAGCAGCTTTTCCCGGTTCAGCACATTGACGTTAAGATGCTGTCCCCCCTCCACCGTCTCCTCGTGGTGGAAGTAGCCGTCCAGCAGCCCCACCAGGTTGTTTTCCTGCGCCGACGGGGCTTTGCCGAGGGCCGCCGGCACGATGGAGAAGGTATACGAGATGCCATCTTTGGCGTAGGTAAACGGCAGTTTCGCCACCGAGGTCAGCGACGCCACCGCCCCTTTCCGGTCGCGGCCATGCATCGGATTGGCCCCCGGGGCGAACGGCGTCCCCGCCCGACGTCCGTCCGGCGTATTGCCGGTTTTCTGTCCGTATACCACGTTGGAGGTGATGGTCAGGATCGACTGGGTCGGCACCGCCTGGCGCCAGGTGGGGAGCGTCTGAATTTTGCGCATAAAGCGCTCCACCAGGTCGCAGGCGATGGCATCGACCCGATCGTCGTTGTTGCCGTACTGCGGATAATCGCCCTCAATGACAAAGTCCACCGCCAGCCCGTGGTGATCGCGCACCGGCTTCACCCGGGCGTACTTTATCGCCGACAGCGAATCCGCCGCCACCGACAGGCCGGCGATGCCGCAGGCCATCGTGCGGTAGACGTCGCGGTCGTGCAGGGCCATCAGCGCCGCCTCGTAGCTGTACTTATCATGCATACAATGGATGATGTTCAGCGCGCTGATGTACTGCACCGCCAGCCAGTCCATAAAGTGGTCGAGGCTGGCCATCACGGTGTCATAGTCCAGCACCTCATCACGCAGAGGGTCGGTTTTCGGCCCCACCTGGATCTTCAGTTTCTCATCCACCCCGCCGTTAATCGCGTAGAGCAGCGTTTTGGCGAGATTGGCGCGGGCGCCGAAGAACTGCATCTGCTTGCCGATCACCATCGGGCTAACGCAGCAGGCGATGGCGTAGTCGTCGCTGTGAAAATCGCTGCGCATCAGATCGTCGTTCTCATACTGCAGCGACGAGGTGGCGATAGAGACCCGGGCGGCATATTTTTTAAACGCCACCGGCAGCGCCTGCGACCAGAGCACGGTCAGGTTCGGCTCCGGCGCCGGCCCCATGGTGTGCAGGGTATGCAGGTAACGGAAGGTGGTTTTACTGACCAGGGTGCGGCCATCCAGCCCCATACCGCCCAGCACCTCCGTCGCCCAGATGGGATCCCCGGAGAACAGCGTGTCAAATTCCGGGGTGCGCAGGAAACGCACCATGCGGATCTTCATGATGAAGTGGTCAATGAGCTCCTGGGCCTGCTGTTCATTGAGCCGACCCGCCCGCAGATCGCGTTCGATATAGATGTCGAGGAAGGTGGCCGTGCGCCCCAGCGACATGGCACCGCCGTTCTGCGACTTCACCGCCGCCAGGTAGGCGAAGTACAGCCACTGCACCGCCTCCCGGGCAGTGCGCGCCGGGTGGGCGATATCGCAGCCGTAGCGGGCCGCCATCTCCTGCATCTGCTGCAGCGCGCGCCGCTGTTCGGCCAGCTCTTCGCGCAGGCGCAGGGTGGCCTCCAGCGCCTCGCCGCGCTCAAGGGCTGGCTGCAGGTCGGCAAACTGCAGCTCACGTTCGCGAACCAGATAGCGGATGCCGTACAGCGCGACGCGGCGGTAATCGCCGATGATCCGTCCGCGGCCATAGCCGTCCGGCAGCCCGGTCAGCACCCCCGACTTGCGACAGCGCAGCATATCCGGGGAATAGACGTCAAATACCCCCTGATTGTGGGTCTTGCGCAGCGCCGTAAACTGATACTCAAAGGCGGGATCCATTTCGCGGCCATAGGCCTCGAAGGCGCTTTTGATCATATTGATGCCGCCAAAAGGATGCAGGGCGCGCTTCAGCGGCTGGTCCGTTTGCAGGCCGACGATCTTTTCCAGCGGCTGGTTGATATAGCCCGCCGCGTGGGCGGTGATGGAGGTGGCGACATTGGTGTCGAAATCCACCGGCGCATGGGTGGCGTTCTCGACGCGGATCCCGGCCATCACCTGCTCCCAGAGGGCGGTGGTCGCTGGCGTCGCGTCGGCGAGGAAAGACTCATCGCCCTCGTAAGGGGTGTAGTTATGCTGAATAAAATCGCGGACGTCGATCTGCGTTTGCCACGCCGTACCGCGAAAGCCCTGCCAGGCCTCGGCGTATCGTACATCCTGGGTATCGATATCTACTTTCATGAACATCGTCTCTCTACAGAATAAAAAGTCAGGCCAGCGCCGCCGTGTGGATCCGCCCTAAGCGGATCGCATCTAGGGCAATCATGCGCTCTTCATTGGTAGGTATAACCGCGCAGCGCACCCGGCTGGCGTCGGCGGAGATCAGGCGTTCGCCGACCGAATTCGGCTGTTGGTTGCGGGCGACGTCCATCTCAAGGCCAAAGACCGCCAGCCGCTCGCTCACCAGCCGACGGATTAGCACCGAGTTCTCGCCAATCCCGCCGGTGAAAATAATGCCGTCGAGACGCTGCAGCGCCGCGGCGTGACCGGCAATATGACGGGCGATGCGATGGACAAAGGTTTTAATTGCCAGGCGGGCGCGGGCATGGCCCTCATGCCACGCCTGCTCCAGCACCCGCAGGTCGGAGGAAAGGCCGGAGATCCCCAGCAGGCCGGAGGCGGTGTTGGCCACCCGCTCCAGGTCGCTGAGGGTCTGCCGGGTCTCCCCGGCAATCCACGCCATGGCGCCGAAGTCGACATCGCCGCTGCGGGTGCCCATCATCAGCCCCTCCAGCGGCGTCATTCCCATCGAGGTGTCCACGCTGCGGCCGTTGCGCACCGCGCAGATCGAGGCGCCATTGCCCAGGTGGGCGATCACCAGGCCGCTCTCCTGCTCCGGCAACCCGAGCAGCGCCAGGGCGCGCCGGGACACATAGCGGTGCGAGGTACCGTGGAAACCGTAGCGGCGTACCCCGAGGTTCTGGTAATACTCCCACGGCAGACCATAGAGAAAAGCCTCCGGGGCCAGGGTCTGGTGAAAGCTGGTATCAAAGACCGCCACCTGCATCACTTGCGGGAACAGCCGCTG
>NZ_PJDK01000132.1:0-6066 GCF_002837615.1 Klebsiella sp. X1-16S-Nf21 | reverse complement strand
CGCGGCCCAGCAAGTCACCCTCACGAACGGTGCTGGCAAGGGTACTGGCCACCGTCGACAGCACTCTGTCACCCGCCTGATGGCCATAGCGATCGTTGATGCGCTTGAAGTGATCCAGATCGAGCTGGATCACCGCCAGCGGCCGTCCACTGCGCTGGCAGGCGCTGGCTACCGCCATCGCCTGTTCAAACAGCGCCCCGCGATTGAGCAGACGGGTTAAGGCATCATGCCATGCCTGCCATTCAAGGGAGGTTTGCAGGACGCTCATATTGCGGACCATGCGGCGGATCACCAGCCAGGAGAGCAACAGCATCAAGGTGAAGAGGACCCACATCAGGGTCAGGGCGATGGTGATGGTGCCAAAATTGCCCCGCACGCCTTCCCGCAGGGTGTGGATCCGCAGCAACACGCCGTCAAAATTGCGCAGTTTGGCCCAGCTGATATAGCGCGTCAGCAAGCGCAGCCCCCCCTGGTTATCATGGACAAACGCGCGGCTGAGCAGTTCCTGTTCCCTGGGGGACAATAGCGTCAGGACATTCCCCGGCGCGGAAGAGGCCAGCAGGTTCAAATGGCTATCATAAAGCTGGTACTCCCCCTCCTGCCCGCCCTGCATGGCGCTGACCAAAAACGCTTTTATTTCACTGACCGAGAAATCCATCGCCAGCACCCCGCGCCAGTAACCGGCGAAATCCAGCGGTATCGAAGCGGTGACCACCTGCTCTTCCAGCTGCGGGTCATCGTCAGGAAAGGTTTGCCAGATAACGCCCCGCCCCGGATTATTCCGCTGGCTCTGTCGGGTAAACCAGAGGGCGCCGATGGCTTGCGAATAGTGGGTCATCACCTGCGACTCGTCCCGCAGCGGCAGGGTCGAGGTGAAAAAGCCGCTGCGAGAGATATACTGCATCCGCTCGGCGAAATCGCGGTCATGTTGCGTCAGATTCAACAGATACCCCAGCTCCAGCGTCGCCATCAACTCATCAGCCGCGAGCGGATCGTCCTTCAGCAGTATAGGGTTGTTACCGACGACGCTCCCCGAGACGCCAAACACCGGCAGCGTACGACGATTCGGCAGCGCTACTCGCCAGGCCTCCTGGTGACGCTGGCTCAGATAGCGCTGACTGGCACTACGCAATACGTCGATATCGAGCGGCTGCTCAAGGGCAGACTGCATGCCGTGGCGAAAAAACATCATCCGGTCAATATTGAACTGCAGCAACCCATCCATTTCATGGGCGACATTAGCCAGATTATTACGCTGGTTGGCCACATAGGCCTCTTCCAGGACGTTGATTTCACGCCAGATCAGTAACGTGGAGAAAAAAAGCACCACAATAAAACAAACGTTAACCACATGCGCCGGGCGAGTCAGGTGGCGGAGCTTGTTTATCTTCAACCGAAGTGGCTTATCCATCATTATCTCGCAGTACGTTGCGCAAACCTGACGACATCAGCGCCCCGGCTGGTGTCGACGCCGGGCGCGCTTTTAGCGTAGACGACGCAGCGCCGTCACGCTGCGTGCAGCCACTCTACTTCACTGACCGGCGCAGACTGCTCACCACTTTCACGCCCGCCAGCACCACTGCGCCAATGATAAAACCCAGCACCAGGTTGGCAATGACCGGCAGCAGGGAAGCCAATATCCCGCCCAGCCCCGCGCTCCAGTGCTCAATGGCATGATGCAGTGGCGCAATGCCGTGAACCACAATCCCGCCGCCGACAAGGAACATCGCCAGCGTCCCAACGATGGAGAGCACTTTCATCAGCCAGGGGGCTACCACTAACAATCCTTTGCCCAGCCATTGCGCCAGCGCAGCGCGTTTCTCTGCCAGCCAGTAGCCCATGTCGTCCAGCTTAACGATCACCCCCACCAGGCCATAGACCCCGATGGTGACCAGAATCGCGATCCCCGAGAGGATCAGGATCTGATTGAGCAGCGGCGCTTCCGCCACAATGCCGAGGGTGATGGCGACAATTTCCGCGGACAAAATAAAATCGGTGCGAATCGCCCCTTTCACTTTGTCACGCTCAAAGGCCAGCGGGTCACGTTCCGCCAGCGCCTGAAGACGCTGCTGCCGTTGCGCAGGGTCTTCCTTGTGCTTACGCGCCTCCAGGCTGTGAAGGACCTTCTCCACCCCTTCAAAACAGAGGAATGCGCCTCCCAGCATCAGCAACGGCGTAATCGCCCAGGGGATAAAAGCACTGATCAATAGCGCCAGCGGCACGAGGATCACTTTATTAATGAACGAACCTTTCGCCACGCCCCAGACGACCGGCAGTTCACGATTCGCTCGCACGCCGGTCACCTGCTGAGCATTGAGCGACAGATCGTCGCCCAATACCCCGGCTGTTTTTTTCGCCGCCAGCTTGCCCATCACGGAAATATCGTCCAGCAGCGTGGCGATATCATCGAGTAATGTTAAAAGACTACTTCCTGCCAAAATAATTTCCTTCTCTTTTCATCAATGTCTCCCTCGAGTATGCGTTAAAAAACGGCCGGTGCCCAAGGTACAATTAGTCAATATAAATTTAACAAACTCGCGCAAATTAAGCGCTCGCCAGCGCGATAGTTTTCACGTTTACTATATGTCCCCTTTCTATCTCTGCACCGTCGTGAGGAAGTATGTCTACCCGTCAGCTGTTACCGCTTATCGGGGCGCTGTTTGCGCTGTATATCATTTGGGGCTCTACCTATTTTGCCATCGCCGTCGGCGTCGCCAGCTGGCCGCCGCTGATGATGGCCGGTATTCGCTTTCTCTCTGCCGGCGTGCTACTGCTGGGCTGGCTGCTGGCCACCGGCCATAAGCTGCCAGCCCGCCGGCCGCTGCTTAACGCTGCGCTGATCGGGGTCTTGCTGCTTGCCGTCGGCAACGGCTTCGTCACTCTCGCCGAACATCAGCACGTTCCGTCAGGAATCGCGGCGGTGATGGTCGCCACCGTGCCGCTGTTCACGCTATGTTTCAGCCGCTTTTTCGGCATCGCCACCCGTAAACTGGAGTGGCTGGGCATTGCCATTGGCCTGGCAGGTATCGTCATGCTCAACAGCGGTGGCAACCTGAACGGCAACCCCTGGGGCGCGCTGCTGATCCTGATTGGTTCGCTAAGCTGGGCGTTCGGCTCGGTTTACGGGTCGCGGATTGAGCTGCCGACCGGCATGATGGCGGGAGCTATCGAGATGCTCGCCGCCGGGATCGTCCTGCTGGTCTCGTCATGGCTGACCGGTGAGACGTTAACCCATGTCCCCTCGTGGTCCGGGATCGCCGCCCTGGCCTACCTGGCTATCTTTGGCTCGCTAATCGCCATCAACGCCTACATGTTTTTGATCCGCAACGTCACCCCGGCGGTAGCCACCAGCTATGCCTATGTTAACCCGGTGGTGGCCGTCTTGCTCGGTACCGGGTTTGGCGGTGAAAGCCTGTCGCTCATTGAATGGCTGGCGCTGGCAGTGATTATTTTCGCCGTAGTGCTGGTGACGCTGGGAAAATATCTCTTCCCCGCCCGCAGCGAAGCTACTCCTTGCAAGGCGGCGAAGTAAACGCCAGCTCGCGGATCCCCTGCGTATCGATCTGCGCGTCGTGCCCGGCGCCGCAGATCCACTCTTCCAGACGCTCGGTGAGCGCCTCATCATTTAGTTTCAACCGGCCGCGCAGGGCGCATTCCCAGATGATAAGCACCCGCCAGCCCTGCTCAGCCAGCTGTTGCCGGTCGCGGGCGTCACGCGCCACGTTGCCAGCGATTTTATCCAGCCAGAAAGCCGTCCGGGTGGCCGGCACCTTAAACAGATAACAGTCATGGTGATGCCAGAAACAGCCGTGAGTAAAGATAACGCAGCGGTAGTCGGGTAAGGCGAAATCGGGGCGTCCTGGCAGCGCGCGATCCTGGGCGACAAAGGTGAATCCCGCCCCGGTCAGCAGCGTCGCTATCCGCTTTTCAATCGCCGTATCGCGCGTGGCGATAGCCCGCATATTTTTACTGCGCGTGGCTTTATCGTGAACATCCGCCATCGTTATCATCCGCTTCGCGACGCGCCACCGCCTGGGCGATACGCGGCGCCAGGAGCTTCGCCACCGCGGCGAAGACCGGAACCACCACCGAGTTGCCGAACTGACGATAGGCTTGGGTATCCGACACTGGAATGCGGAACCGTGAACCCTGGGGCGATTCAAAGCCCATCAGCCGGGCGCATTCGCGCGGCGTCAACCGGCGAGGCCGCCGCTGTTGGTTCTGTGGATCGTCAAAATGCTGCTCGCCCAACGGCCGGTCCCAGCCGCGGTCGACGAGAATTTCGGCACCGTCTTTATAGTAGCGGGCAGAGAGTGTTCGAGCCACGCTGTGGGGATTACCGGGGTCTACCAGGCCATAACCAAAGCCATTACCCCGCGCCTGATGCTTGCGGGCATAACGATAGAGATATTTCCACAACACCGGCGTAAGGATAAATTTGGCATCCACCGTCGGCTCCAGCAGCTCGCCAAACGTCGGCCGCACCGCCGGATAGAGCGCAGCGATATCGCGCAGCGTAAATCCTTCATGCAGCTGCAGGTCGCGGCGGAAACCCACCAGCACGATGCGCTCCCGGTGCTGTGGTAAGAAATGGCGCCCGTCGATGACCTTAGGGTCATCCGGCCCGGTATGCCCGGCATCGGCCACCTCATACCCCAGCTCATCCAGCGTCTGCATGATGATGCGGAAGGTGCGCCCCTGATCGTGGCTTTTGAGGTTTTTGACATTCTCCAGCACAAAAATCGCCGGCTGACGCGCGGCGATAATTCTCACGACATCAAAAAACAGCGTCCCCTGGGTTTCGCAGGCAAAGCCGTGCGCGCGCCCCATGGCATTTTTTTTGGAGACGCCGGCGAGTGAGAAAGGCTGGCAGGGAAAGCCAGCCAGTAAGACATCATGCTGAGGAATCGTCTCGCGGATATGCTGCGCCGCTTCTTCATCGCTGACATCGGGGCGGTGGCTGAGCGTGACATCGCGGATATCTTCATTAAAACGATGCTGTTGCGGATCACAGTACCAGTTGGCCTTGTAGGTACGCACCGCGTGCTTGTTCCACTCGCTGGTAAAGACGCACTGCCCGCCGATGGCTTCAAAACCGTTGCGGATCCCGCCGATACCGGCAAACAAATCGACAAAGCGGAACGCATAATGCGGGTGATGAGCTGGCGGCGCCGGCAGCAGCGTCGCCAGATGGGCGATCTCCTGCGGACGCAAACGCCCCGCCGCGCGGGAGAGCGCCGCCACGCGCTTGAGGATCGCCGCGCTCCAGTGCTGTTCGCCGACGCTTACCAGTTCGGCGACCAGCGTTTTCACATCATAGATCGTCATCAGCTGACGCAGCAGCGCCTGAGCCTCTTCCCCGGCCTGCTCAGCCAGCGGCAACGACCTGTTTTCCTTAATTAACTTTTGCGGCATATCCTCAACCAGCGCGGACGATTTTTGCAGAGAGTACCATAAATCACCGGTCGGTTGACGCCTGCGGTGCAAAGCGGCGTAAAACCGCTTCATCCAGCGCCAGCGGCTCCCCCTGCAGCTCCGCGCTAAGCTTGGCCATAAATTCGACGAGGAAGCGGGCATTGTGCTGCGCCATCTCTTTTCCTCTGGTCGTCTGCATGGTCTCCGGCAGGCGCAGGAGTTTGCACTGGAAATGGTCAAGGGCATATCTGCGGTCATCCAGCGCCCGCCGGTCAGCAAATGGATCTTCAGCATCAAACAAGATGGTATTCAGGGCGCCGGCGACGGCGAAGACGCGCGCCAGACCAATCGCCCCCAGCGACTCAAGACGGTCGGCATCCTGGACGATTTTCGCCTCCAGCGTGCGTGGCGGGATCGCCGCGCTGAAGCTGTGCGCCTCGATGGCATGGCTGACCGCCGCGTAACGCTCCACGGGAAAATCGGCAAAAGAGGACTGTAGGATCGCGAGGGTTTTCTCGGCGGCCATCATCGAGGAACGGCTTCGCTCCGGATGATTCTTCGGCAAGCTGACGATGTCATGAAAATAGCAGGCCGTGAGGAGTACCAGTCGGTCGACCTCCTCCCCGGCGGCCAACAGGGTAGCCGTGGCCC
>NZ_PJDK01000131.1:0-6256 GCF_002837615.1 Klebsiella sp. X1-16S-Nf21 | reverse complement strand
CCGCCGCGTAAGCACCGCGATGCTGACCCGGATCATGAACATGGCGGCGGAAGATCATCAGCCACCGCTGGTGCGTGGCCGTCGCGTGAAGCTGAAATATGCCCACGCCGGGGGCTACAACCCGCCTATCGTGGTGATCCACGGTAACCAGGTGAAGGATCTGCCGGATTCCTACAAGCGCTACCTGATGAACTACTTCCGTAAATCCCTGGACGTGATGGGTACGCCAATCCGGATCCAGTTCAAGGAAGGGGAAAACCCGTTCGCCAACAAGCGCAACACCCTGACGCCGAACCAGATGCGTAAACGTAAGCGCTTGATCAAGCACATCAAGAAAAGCAAATAATCATCAAACCCGCTTCGGCGGGTTTTTTGTGGCCGCCATGCCGGTAAATGTCAAAACCTTCCGCCATAATCCCGCGATACTTCGCGGGGAACAGAGCGGCTCAAAGGTGGACTTACTATGCAGATTGGTTTTATCGGCCTCGGCGCGGTGGTGGAAACCGCCTATTTACCGGCGCTGCGTCGCCTGGGAAACGTCATCGACCGCTGCCATGGCTATGATCTGGACAGCAGCAGAGCGCTGCCGGGGATCCAGCGCTGTAATTCGCTGTCGGCACTGCTGGCCGAACCTCTGGATACGCTCTTCATTACCACCTCATCACTTCAGCATCTGCCCGTGCTGGAGAGAGCGTTAGCCAGCGGCATTTCCCGCATCGTGGTGGAAAAGCCGATCGTGGCCAACCTTGAGCAGGCCGCCCGACTGCGGGCGCTGCTGGCACCGCCTGAGCAGGCCGCGCGGGTGCTGGCTCTTGACCACTGGATGGCGCGAGGCGTTGCGCTGAACGCTCCTGGCCCACGGTGGCGGGCGGAAGGGGAGGCCAGCCGCCAGCCGCCGCCGCACCTGTCAGCGCAGGATATCGTCTGGCTCGAAGGCTATTTACAGGAGCCAAGCGGCTTTAACGCTGCCGGAGAGCCGGTCGCGCTCAATTTTGCCACCGGGGAGCTGGATACCCGGCAGCTGCGTCACCCTGATGGGGTGATCCTTGATATCGGCACCCATGTCCTGGCGATGCTCCGCGAAACCCTGCACGCCAGCGGAAGCGATACGGCGCTGAGCCTTTCCCTTCGGGTGGCGAAAGACCGCCTCGGCCATGACATTGCCCCTGGGGATACGGTCACCGCAGAGGGGGAGGCGCATCTGCAGGGAACCCTCGGAACTATCCCGCTTAATATCTGGCTAAACAAATACGCGGGCCCCGCAGGCGGGCAAAAGGGAATGCGGATAGGGCTGCGGGACGGGCGAATCCTCATCCTCGACCGCTCCCCTGAGGGCGAAGTGGTGACGCTGCACGACGGCGAGCGGATCCAGCGCTGGACCCGCCCCGGGACGATCTATTCGCACTGCCTCGATGAGCAGATCCTCGGCGCGGATAATCTGTTTATCCGGGCGCCCGACAGCGTGGCCGGGTTGACGCGACGTCGGCTTGAGGAAGTGGAATGGCTGCTCCGGCTACAGCAGCAATTACGCGGCCCTCATTAAACCCGGAACATGATAAAATAGGTGCAGATAAACGTTGAAAGGAATGGTTATGGAACTTGATTGCCCTCTGTGCCACGCGCCGTTAGATGTCAAAGGCAGCAGCGCGCATTGCGCCCAGTGCGAAAGGGTATTTGCCCTCGAGGCCCGCTGCCCGGAATGCCACCAGCCGCTGGAGGTGCTCAAGGCGTGCGGCGCGGTGGATTACTTTTGCCAGCATGGGCATGGCCTGATCTCGAAAAAACGGGTGGAATTTATTCCGCTGGTTTAGCGGGTGAAGGCTTTCTGGCCCGCGTTTTTTTCACCGGCGCGATCTGCTTCACTTCGCTTTCGATCCAGCCGTCTTTCAGGCGGGTGGTGAGCAGATCGCCGGTTTTGACCTGTTTCGTCTGTTTCAGCACCGTACCGTCGCTCACCGAGGTGACGCTGTAGCCGCGCGCCAGAGTGGCTAAGGGACTCACCGCCTCCAGATGGGTCACCGCGTTGCCAAACCGTTCACGCCGCTCGCTGAGGCGGCCACGCATATTTTCCGCCAGCCGGTATTCCAGCTGCTGGATCCGCGATTGCGCCCGGTGGATCCGTGGCTGCGGGTTGTAGTGATCCAGACGTTGAACGGTGCGCTTTTGCCGCTGTTCGGCGCGCTTAAGCTGCGATTCCACGGCGATACGCATCCGCTGGCGCAGGCGTTCCAGGGCGGTCTGCTGGCGGGCCAGGCGCAGCTGCGGATGCTGTTGCTGCAGGCGATGGAACAGCTGGGTAAAACGGCGCTGGCGACTGGCGAGGAAATAGTCCATCGCCATCTCCAGACGCTGCTGTCCGGACTGCAGCTGGCGCAGCAGCTCCTGCTGATTGCGGCTGACGATCTCCGCGGCGGCTGAGGGAGTCGGTGCTCGCAGGTCGGCAACAAAATCGGCGATCGTGACGTCGGTTTCATGGCCGACGGCGCTAACGATAGGGATCTGGCTGGCGAAAATAGCCCGTGCCACCCGTTCATCGTTAAAACTCCACAGATCCTCCAGCGAACCGCCGCCGCGTCCGACAATCAGTACGTCACACTCCTGGCGCGCGTTGGCCAGCGCGATGGCGCGCACAATCTGCCCGGGGGCGTCGTCACCCTGGACCGCGGTTGGGTAGATGATCACCGGCAGCCCGGGATCGCGGCGCCTGAGAACATGGAGAATATCGTGCAGCGCCGCACCGGTTTTCGAGGTGATGACGCCGACGCAGTGGGCGGGTGAGGGGAGCGCCTGCTTATGTTTTTGCTCGAACAGTCCTTCCGCCGTTAACTGCGCTTTGAGCTGCTCATACTTCTGCTGTAATAACCCTTCGCCGGCGGGCTGCATGCTTTCGACGATAATCTGGTAGTCGCCGCGCGGCTCATACAGGGTGATGTTGGCGCGAACCAGCACCTGCTGCCCGTGCTGTGGGCGAAACGTCACCCGGCGGTTGCTGTTGCGGAACATCGCGCAGCGCACCTGGGCGTTATCGTCTTTTAAGGTGAAGTACCAGTGGCCAGAGGAGGGCTGGCTGAAGTTAGAGATCTCGCCGCTGATCCAAACCTGGCCCATTTCGCGCTCAAGCAGCAGACGCACCGTCTGATTGAGGCGGCTTACGGTAAAAATTGCGGGGGATTGAGAGGGTAACATGTGAGCAAGATCAAACTTTAAATCAGCAGGTTATTCAGTCGATAGTAACGCGCTCAGAGGGGATGGCAAGTATTATTTGCAAAAAAGGGTAGATGCAATCGGTTACGCTCTGTATAATGCCACGGCAATATTTATCCACCCTGGTCGAGATATTGCCCATGCTACGTATCGCTAAAGAAGCCCTGACGTTTGACGACGTCCTCCTCGTTCCCGCTCATTCTACCGTTCTGCCGAATACTGCCGATCTCAGCACTCAGCTGACGAAAACCATTCGTCTGAATATTCCTATGCTCTCCGCAGCCATGGATACCGTAACGGAAGCGCGTCTGGCTATTGCCCTGGCACAGGAAGGCGGCATCGGCTTTATTCACAAAAACATGTCCATCGAGCGCCAGGCGGAAGAAGTTCGTCGCGTGAAGAAACATGAGTCCGGCGTGGTCACCGACCCGCAGACCGTTCTGCCAACCACCACCCTGCGTGAAGTGAAAGAGCTGACCGAGCGTAACGGCTTCGCCGGCTACCCGGTGGTTACCGAAGAGAACGAGCTGGTCGGTATCATCACTGGCCGCGACGTGCGTTTCGTCACCGATTTGAACCAGCCGGTCAGCGTCTATATGACCCCGAAAGAGCGCCTGGTTACCGTACGTGAAGGCGAAAGCCGCGAGGTGGTCTTCGCTAAGATGCATGAAAAACGCGTTGAGAAGGCGCTGGTCGTGGATGAGAGCTTCCACCTGCGCGGCATGATCACCGTTAAAGATTTCCAGAAAGCAGAACGTAAACCGAATGCCTGTAAAGATGAGCAGGGACGTCTGCGCGTAGGCGCGGCGGTCGGCGCCGGTGCCGGCAACGAAGAGCGCGTAGACGCGCTGGTAGCCGCGGGCGTTGACGTTCTGCTGATCGACTCCTCGCACGGTCATTCTGAAGGCGTCCTGCAGCGCATTCGTGAAACCCGCGCGAAATACCCGGACCTGCAGATCATCGGCGGCAACGTGGCCACCGGTGCAGGCGCGCGCGCGCTGGCGGAAGCCGGTTGCAGCGCGGTGAAAGTGGGTATCGGCCCGGGCTCCATCTGTACGACCCGTATCGTCACCGGTGTGGGCGTGCCGCAGATCACCGCCGTTTCCGACGCGGTGGAAGCACTGGAAGGGACCGGTATTCCGGTTATCGCTGACGGCGGTATCCGTTTCTCCGGCGATATCGCCAAAGCCATCGCTGCCGGCGCGGCCGCGGTGATGGTCGGCTCTATGCTGGCGGGTACCGAAGAATCCCCGGGTGAAATCGAACTCTACCAGGGCCGTTCTTACAAATCTTACCGCGGCATGGGCTCTCTTGGCGCGATGTCTAAAGGCTCCTCTGACCGCTACTTCCAGAGCGATAACGCCGCTGACAAACTGGTGCCGGAAGGTATCGAAGGCCGCGTGGCCTATAAAGGTCGCCTGAAAGAAATCATTCACCAGCAGATGGGCGGTCTGCGTTCCTGTATGGGTCTGACCGGCTGTGGTACCATTGACCTGCTGCGTACCAAAGCTGAATTCGTACGCATCAGCGGTGCGGGCATTCAGGAAAGCCACGTTCACGACGTGACCATCACCAAAGAGTCCCCGAACTACCGTCTGGGCTCCTGATTTCTTCGCCCGACCTAGCGTCGGGCGATTTATTTACTCTGTTTCACTTGCCTCGGAATTAGCGTCAATGACGGAAAACATTCATAAACATCGCATTCTCATCCTCGACTTCGGCTCTCAGTATACTCAGCTGGTGGCGCGTCGCGTGCGTGAGCTGGGCGTCTACTGTGAGCTGTGGGCGTGGGATGTCACAGAAGCACAGATCCGCGAATTCAATCCAAGCGGCATCATTCTTTCCGGCGGCCCGGAAAGTACTACCGAAGAGAACAGCCCGCGCGCGCCGCAGTATGTGTTTGAAGCCGGCGTGCCGGTATTTGGCGTCTGCTACGGCATGCAGACCATGGCGATGCAGCTGGGCGGCCATGTGGAAGGTTCTAACGAGCGTGAGTTTGGCTACGCGCAGGTTGAAGTGGTTAACGACAGCGCGCTGGTGCGCGGTATCGAAGACTCCCTGACCGCGGACGGCAAACCGTTGCTGGACGTGTGGATGAGCCACGGCGACAAAGTTACCGCCATCCCGTCTGACTTCGTCACCGTCGCCAGCACCGACAACTGCCCGTTTGCCATTATGGCCAACGAAGAAAAACGCTTCTACGGCGTGCAGTTCCACCCGGAAGTGACCCACACCCGTCAGGGGATGCGTATGCTGGAGCGCTTCGTGCGCGACATCTGCCAGTGCGAAGCCCTGTGGACCCCGGCGAAAATCATCGACGACGCCGTCGAGCGTATCCGCCAGCAGGTTGGCGATGACAAAGTGATCCTCGGCCTCTCCGGCGGCGTGGACTCTTCGGTGACCGCGATGTTGCTGCACCGCGCCATCGGCAAAAACCTGACCTGCGTATTCGTGGATAACGGTCTCCTGCGTCTGAATGAAGCGCAGCAGGTGATGGACATGTTTGGCGACCACTTTGGCCTGAACATTGTTCACGTTGAAGGCGAGCAGCGCTTCCTCGACGCGCTGAAAGGCGAGAACGATCCGGAAGCGAAACGTAAAATCATCGGCCGCGTCTTCGTGGAAGTGTTCGACGAAGAAGCGCTGAAGCTGGACGACGTCAAATGGCTGGCGCAGGGTACCATCTACCCTGACGTTATCGAGTCTGCCGCTTCCGCTACCGGTAAAGCACACGTCATTAAATCTCACCACAACGTGGGCGGCCTGCCGAAAGAGATGAAGATGGGGCTGGTTGAGCCGCTGCGTGAGCTGTTCAAAGACGAAGTGCGTAAGATCGGTCTGGAACTGGGCCTGCCGTACGATATGCTCTACCGTCACCCGTTCCCGGGCCCGGGCCTCGGCGTGCGCGTGCTGGGCGAAGTGAAGAAAGAGTACTGCGACCTGCTGCGTCGTGCGGACGCTATCTTCATCGAAGAGCTACACAAAGCTGACCTGTACAACAAAGTGAGCCAGGCGTTTACCGTGTTCCTGCCGGTGCGCTCCGTCGGCGTAA
>NZ_PJDK01000130.1:0-7081 GCF_002837615.1 Klebsiella sp. X1-16S-Nf21 | reverse complement strand
CCCTTTCAGAACACTCCGCTGGTGGAAGCGATGCATTATGGCGCACTCTTAGGCGGTAAACGCCTGCGCCCCTTCCTTGTCTATGCCACCGGCGCGATGTTCGGCGTCAGCCGCACCACGCTCGATGCCCCCGCCGCGGCGGTCGAATGTATTCATGCTTATTCCCTGATGCATGATGATTTGCCGGCGATGGATGATGACGATCTGCGTCGCGGACTGCCGACCTGTCATATTAAATTTGGCGAAGCCAACGCAATTCTTGCGGGAGATGCCCTGCAAACGCTGGCGTTCTCTATACTGAGTGATGCGCCGATGGCCGACGTCTCTGATCGGGACCGGCTGGCGATGGTCTCCGAACTGGCGCAGGCCAGCGGCGTGGCGGGTATGTGCGGCGGCCAGGCGCTGGATCTGGAGGCGGAAGGACAGCAGGTGGATCTGCAGGCGCTGGAGCGTATCCATCGCCACAAAACGGGGGCGTTGATCCGCGCCGCCGTCCGGATGGGGGCGCTGAGCGCCGGCGAACGCGGCCGCGCTGCCCTGCCCGCGCTGGATCGCTATGCGGAAAATATCGGTCTTGCCTTCCAGGTCCAGGATGACATTCTCGACGTGGTAGGGGATACTGCGACCCTTGGCAAACGTCAGGGTGCCGACCAGCAATTGGGTAAAAGCACCTATCCCGCCCTCTTGGGTCTTGAGCAAGCCCGGAAGAAAGCGCACGACCTGATCGCTGATGCCCGCCGGTCGTTAGATGAGCTGGCCGCACAATCTCTGGATACTTCGGCACTGGAAGCGCTCGCGAATTACATTATTCAGCGCGATAAATAAACAATAAATGAGTCTCTGATGAGTTTTGATATTGCCAAATACCCGACCCTGGCGCTGGTAGATTCCACCCAGGAGTTGCGCCTGTTGCCAAAAGAGAGCCTGCCGAAGCTGTGTGATGAGCTGCGGCGCTATCTGCTGGACAGCGTCAGCCGCTCCAGCGGTCACTTTGCCTCTGGCCTCGGCACGGTGGAACTGACCGTGGCGCTGCACTACGTGTATAACACGCCGTTCGATCGCCTGATCTGGGACGTCGGCCATCAGGCCTACCCGCATAAAATTCTGACCGGCCGCCGGGACAAAATCGGCACCATTCGCCAGAAAGGCGGCCTGCACCCCTTCCCGTGGCGCGGTGAAAGCGAGTATGACGTGCTGAGCGTCGGCCACTCCTCGACCTCCATTTCAGCCGGTATCGGGGTGGCTATCGCCGCCGCGAAAGAGGATAAGCAGCGGCGCGCAGTGTGCGTGATTGGCGACGGGGCGATCACCGCCGGCATGGCGTTTGAAGCGATGAACCACGCCGGGGATATCAAACCCGACCTGCTGGTGGTGCTGAATGACAATGAAATGTCGATTTCCGAGAACGTTGGCGCGCTGAACAATCATCTGGCGCAGCTGCTCTCCGGCAAGCTCTACTCCACCCTGCGCGAAGGGGGTAAAAAGGTCTTCTCCGGGGTGCCGCCGATTAAAGAGCTGCTTAAACGAACCGAAGAACATATCAAAGGGATGGTGGTGCCGGGCACGCTGTTTGAAGAGCTGGGCTTTAACTACATCGGGCCGGTCGATGGCCACGATGTGCTCGGTCTGGTCAGCACGCTGAAGAACATGCGCGACCTGAAAGGCCCGCAGTTCCTGCATATTATGACCAAAAAGGGCCGCGGCTATGAGCCTGCCGAGAAAGACCCGATCACCTTCCATGCGGTGCCAAAATTCGACCATACCAGCGGCGTACTGCCCAAAAGCAGCGGCGGTCTCCCTTCCTACTCGAAAATCTTCGGCGACTGGCTGTGCGAAACGGCGGCCAAAGACAGCAAGCTGATGGCGATCACGCCGGCGATGCGCGAAGGTTCAGGGATGGTGGAGTTTTCGAAGAAATTCCCCGATCAGTACTTTGACGTCGCCATTGCCGAGCAGCATGCGGTCACCTTCGCCGCCGGGCTGGCGATTGGCGACTACAAGCCGGTGGTGGCGATCTACTCCACCTTCCTGCAGCGAGCCTACGATCAGGTGATCCACGATGTGGCTATCCAGAAGCTGCCGGTGCTGTTTGCTATCGACCGCGCCGGGATTGTCGGCGCAGACGGTCAGACGCATCAGGGAGCGTTCGATCTCTCCTTCCTGCGCTGTATTCCGGATATGGTGGTGATGACCCCGAGCGATGAAAATGAATGTCGCCAGATGCTGCATACCGGCTACCATTACAGCGACGGCCCCTGCGCCGTGCGCTATCCGCGCGGTAGCGGCACCGGCGCGACGCTCGAGCCGCTGGCATCGCTGCCGATCGGCAAAGGGGTAGTGAAACGTCAGGGCGAGAAAATAGCGATCCTCAACTTTGGCACCCTGCTGCCGGAAGCCGCGGCGGTAGCGGATAAACTCAACGCGACCCTCGTGGATATGCGCTTTGTGAAGCCGCTGGATACGGCGCTGATCCTGCAGCTGGCCGGCGAACACGACGCGCTGGTGACGCTGGAAGAGAACGCCATCATGGGCGGCGCCGGCAGCGGCGTGAACGAAGTGCTGATGGCCCATCGCCGGGCGGTACCGGTGCTCAATATTGGCCTGCCGGATTATTTTATTCCTCAGGGCACTCAGGAAGAGATCCGCGCCGACCTCGGCCTTGATGCCGCCGGTATTGAAGCCAAAATCCGCGACTGGCTGGCATAATTGCCCCTTCCGCTCCTGCTATGCTTAAGGGATACCCTTGATGAATAGCAGGAGCGCACTATGCACTATATCCCCCTCGGTGATACTGCCTTACGGGTTTCCCGACTCTGCCTCGGCTGCATGACCTTCGGCGAGCCGGACCGCGGCAGACACGCCTGGACGCTTCCGGAAGAGAGCAGCCGCCCGCTTATCCAGCACGCTATTGAAGGCGGCATCAACTTCTTCGATACCGCAAACAGCTACTCCGACGGCAGCAGTGAAGAGATCGTTGGCCGCGCCCTGCGCGACTTTGCCCGCCGTGATGAGGTGGTTGTCGCCACCAAAGTGTATCACCAGGTCGGCGATCTGGCGGAAGGGCTTTCCCGGGCGCAGATCCTGCGCTCCATCGACGACAGCCTGCGCCGTCTTGGGATGGACTATGTCGACCTGCTGCAGATCCACCGCTGGGACTATACCACCCCGATTGAAGAGACCCTCGAAGCGCTGGACGAGGTGGTGAAAGCCGGCAAAGCGCGCTATATCGGCGCCTCGTCCATGCATGCCCGACAGTTTGCCCAGGCGCTGGCGCTCCAGCAGCAGAACGGCTGGGCGCGCTTTGTCACCATGCAGGATCACTACAATCTGATTTACCGGGAAGAAGAGAATGAGATGCTGCCACTGTGTCAGCACAACGGCGTGGCGGTGATCCCGTGGAGCCCGCTGGCGCGCGGCAGACTGACCCGCCCCTGGGGAGAGACCACCGCCCGGCTGGTTTCGGATGAGTTCGGCAAAACGCTTTACAGCACCAGCGAAGAAAACGACGCGCAGATCGCCGGGAATCTCGCGGACGTGGCGGAAGAACTCGACGCCAGCCGCGCCCAGGTCGCCCTCGCCTGGCTGTTAAGTAAACCTGGCGTTGCCGCGCCGATTATCGGTCCATCGCGTCAGGAACAGCTCGACGACCTGCTGCAGGCGGTGGATTTGACGCTTTCTCCGGAACAGATCGACAAGCTGGAGGCGCCGTATCAGCCGCATCCGGTGGTGGGATTTAAGTAACAGGTGTGGTTTCCCCGGCAGCATGATGCTACCGGGGAGAGACGATTAAAGCAGACCGATGGGCCAGTGATGGCCAATGACATACAGCACGCCGGCCGAGATCACGCCGGCGACGATATCGTCGACCATAATCCCCATTCCGCCGTGGATATTGCGGTCAAACCAGCGAATCGGCCACGGCTTCCACATATCGAAGATACGGAAAATCACGAAGCCAGCGGCCACCCACTGCCAGTCCAGGGTCGGCAACGCCATCAGGGTGATCCACATCCCGACAAACTCATCCCAGACTATACTGCCGTGGTCATGGGTGCCCATATCTTTGGCCGTGCGATGGCACAGATAGACGCCAATACAGATGCTCATCATCACCACCAGCGAGTAGAGCTGCCAGGGGAGAAAGGTCATCAGATACCAGAACGGGATCGCCGCCAGCGACCCCATCGTCCCCGGTACCACCGGGCTTAAGCCGCTGCCAAAGCCAGTCGCCAGCAGATGCCACGGGTTACGCATGCTCAGGCGGCGTAACGCCTCGTCTCGACTACGCAAAGTGATCGTATCCCTTTAAATCAAGCGCGACCGGCTTACCATCGCGGATAAATTGCAGCCCTTCGCTCTCCGGCGCAATCTGTCCGATACAGGTAAAACGCGCGCCAAGATGGCCAAGGGCCACGTCCAGCGCCCCGCGGTTCAGCTCCGGTACGGTAAAGCACAGTTCGTAATCTTCCCCGCCGGCGAGCGCCCAGCGCAGCGCCTGCTCGGGCTCCACCTGGCGCAGTATCGCGTCGGAATACGGCATGGCATCGAGATCGATGCGCGCGCCGCAGCCGCTGGCTTTAAGAATATGGCCCAGATCGGAGATCAGGCCGTCGGAAAGATCGATAGCCGATGTCGCCAGGTCACGCAGCGCCTGACCCTGCAGCACGCGCGGCATCGGGCGCAGATGACGAGCCAGCAGGTAGTCGGCGTCAGACGGTTCATCCACCGTCAGCCGGTTCTGCAGCACCGCCAGGCCGGCGGCGCTGTCTCCCGGGGTGCCGGTGACATAGATCCAGTCTCCTGGCTTCGCGCCAGCGCGTTTCATGGCGCGCCCTGGCGGCACAAAGCCGTGAATACCCAGCGTCATGGAAAGCGGGCCACGGGTGGTGTCACCGCCAATCAGCTGCATATCGTAATAGTCCAGCTGGACAAACAGGCTGTCGCTAAAGGCTTCCAGCCAGGTTTCATCCACCTCCGGCAAAGTCAGCGCCAGCGTGAGCCACGCCGGTTCCGCGCCCATCGCCGCGAGGTCGCTCAGGTTCACCGCCAGCGCTTTATAAGCGAGGTCGGCAGGGTCGATATCGGGTAAGAAGTGATTGCCCGCCACCAGGGTGTCGGTGCTGATTGCCAGCGTTTTTTTCTCGGGGATATTCAGGAGCGCGCAGTCATCGCCGATGCCGGTTTCAACATCAAGGCGGGCGCTTTTAACGCGATCAAAATAACGGGCAATCAGGGAAAATTCGCCGCATGCCATACGTTATGCCTCAGCAAAGAAAAAAATAAGGCCGGGTTCGCGGGATCAGATCCTGCAAAGCCCGGCCTGGCGTTTACTTTTTGCGGGGACGAATTACCGGAGCCGCTTTGTCCAGCACGCCGTTGACGAACTTATGGCTATCTTCAGCGCCGAAGGTTTTCGCCAGTTCGATAGCTTCATTGATGGCCACTTTATACGGTACGTCGTCACGTTTGGACAGCTCAAACAGCGCGATACGCAGCACCGCTTTTTCCACCTGGCCCAGCTCTTCCAGCTGACGGGACAGGTAGGGCTTCATCAGGCCGTCGAGGTACGCGCTGTTAGTCGCCACTCCGGACAGCAGTTCACGGAAATACAGAACATCTACATCTTTTACGTCCTGTTCCGCCAGGAACTGGTATTCGACATCAGCGATGTCGTTGTGGGACAACTGCCAGGAGTAGAGCGCCTGGACGGCACACTCACGGGCGCGGCGACGAGCAGCAGGTTTCACGGAATTCCCCTTACAAAAATCAGGCCTTGATGGCTTTCAATACGTTAATCATTTCCAGCGCGGTCAGCGCAGCTTCTGCGCCTTTGTTACCGGCTTTGGTGCCAGCGCGCTCGATGGCTTGTTCAATACTTTCAGTGGTCAGAACACCAAAGGCTACCGGGATTTCGCTGTCCTGAGCGACATGCGCCAGGCCATTGCTGGCACCGCCAGCCACATATTCAAAGTGGGCAGTACCGCCGCGGATCACCGTACCCAGCGCGATCACCGCGTCATATTTACCGGTTTTCGCCAGTGCGCCAGCCGCCAGCGGCAGCTCATACGCGCCTGGAACCCAAACAACGGTGATGTTTTCATCTTTTACCTGACCAATGCGTTTCAGGGCGTCAATCGCACCTTCCAGCAGGCTGTCATTGATAAAGTTGTTGAAACGCGCAATGGTGATGGCGACGCGAGCGTCCGGGGTAGCAACGTTAGCTTCAATAATGTTCATACTCTTCCTTCGGGTTCATGTGCCCCGCAAGGGGGGCGGATTTTATCATATTATTCTGAGCGCTGCTTCCTAATAATCAGGAAAGCCTCACGCAGTGGTTAAATGCAGGCAGACATCCGGGCCAACCTGACGTATCTCATTGAATTTGAAATGGGGGGCCTGGCTCAGTTCTTCAAGCCCCGGCAGCGCGCATAATCCACGCGCCGCATTGCCTAACAGTTTAGGCGCAATATAGACGATAAGCTCGTCGACAAGGCCAGCCTGCAGCAGCGCCCCGGCGAGCGTCGCTCCCGCCTCTACCCAGACGCTGTTCACCTGCTGTTTGCCAAGCAGCATCATCAGCAACACCAGATCGAGATGGCCGTTATATTCCGGCACCAGCAGCGTACGAACGCTTTCCGGCCACTGGCGCTCATCCGCACGCAGGCGGGCAAACAGCGTTTCTCCTGCCTGCTGCACAATGCGGTGCTCAGGCGTGACGCGGTTCTGACTGTCGATGACGACGCGCAGCGGTTGGCGCAAATTCTCTTCGGGATACAGCGCCTGAGTATCCGCGCTCAGCTCCTGCCAGCGCACGGTCAGCGCCGGATCGTCCGCCAGCACGGTGGCGCTGCTGGTGAGGATGGCATGACTTTGGGCGCGCAGACGCTGCACGTCGCGTCGCGCCTGCGGGGAGGTGATCCACTGGCTTTCACCGCTGGCCATCGCCGTGCGGCCGTCCAGCGAGGCGCCCAGCTTCAGCTGCACCCAGGGAAAACCGGTGCGCATCCGCTTCAGGAAGCCCTTATTCAGCGCTTCCGCTTCGTTCATCATCAGCCCGTGGCTGACGTCAATACCGGCCTGC